>NZ_KV786833.1:6530-13485 GCF_001806955.1 Burkholderia sp. HMSC10F09 | reverse complement strand
CGTTCCGGGAGGCGCTCGAGCGGCCCGAGCCGCGCGTCGCGCTCGGCGTCGCACTCGCCGGCGTCGCCCATGCGGCGCTCGACATTTCAGACGGCCTCGCCGGCGATCTGCAGCACATCCTGACGCGCTCGAACGTGTGCGCCGACATCGACGCCGACGCGGTGCCGCGCTCGGCTGCGCTCGCGACGCTGCCGGCCGACGTGCAGCGTCGCTGCACGCTCGCGGGCGGCGACGACTACGAGCTCTGCTTCACGGCGCCCGCGTCCGCGCGCGCGGCCGTCGCGGCGGCCGGCGCGAAGGCGGGCGTCGCGGTCACGCGTATCGGTACAATACGCGCGTTGTCCGCACCGTCGGAGCGCCCCGCGATCGCGTGGCACGACGCCGCCGGCGCGCCCCTCGCCCTCACGTTGCACGGCTTCGACCATTTCCATGCAGACTGATCCGACGCCCGCGCCGCAGGCCGCGCCCGACACCGGCACGGCGCCCCGCGCGCCGCAGCGCGCGAGCGCGCGCTTCATGCTGTCGCATCCCGCGCACATCGTGTCGCTCGGCTTCGGCAGCGGTCTCGCGCCGTTCATGCCCGGCACGTTCGGCTCGCTGTTCGGCTGGCTCGCGTTCGTCGCGCTGAACCGCTATCTGACCGTGCCCGAATGGTGGTTGCTGATCGCGCTCGCGTTCGTCGCGGGCATCGCGATCACGGGCTTCACCGCGCGCAGAATGGGCGTCGCCGATCCGGGCGCCGTCGTCTGGGACGAGATCGTCGCGATCTGGCTCGTGATGCTGTTCGTCACACCGGCGACGTTCGTCGGCCAGCTGTGGGCGTTCGTCGTGTTCCGCTTCTTCGACATGGTGAAGCCGCCGCCGATCCGTCATTTCGACCGTCGTCTGACCGGCGGGCTCGGCATCATGGTCGACGACCTGATCGCCGCGTTCATGACGCTGCTCGTGATCGCGCTGTGGCGTTCGCTCGTCGGCTGACCGATTACCGACTTCCGTTTCCAGACGCGCATGCCTACCGATTCCGTCGTCCATCAGCTTGCGATCCGCGCAGGCAACAAGCTGCGTGACGAGCACCTGATGCTCGCCACCGCCGAATCCTGCACCGGCGGCCTGATCGCCGCGGCCATCACCGACATCTCGGGCAGCAGCCAGTGGTTCGAGCGCGGCTTCGTCACGTATTCGAATCAGGCCAAAAGCGAGATGATCGGCGTGCCGCCCGATCTGATCGAGAAGCACGGCGCGGTCAGCGAGCCGGTCGCACGCGCGATGGCCGAAGGCGCGCTGCGCAACAGCCGCGCGCAGGTCGCGCTATCCGTCACCGGCATTGCGGGCCCCGCAGGCGGCAGCGAGAAAAAGCCGGTCGGCACCGTGTCGTTCGCATGGAGCAACCGGCTCCATACCGACGTCGAAACGCTCGTATTCAAGGGCGATCGCGAGCAGATCCGCACGCAGGCGGCCGCGCATGCGCTGCGCGGGCTGCTGAAGCTGCTCGACGAACGCGAAGGCTGACGCGCGCGCGGCCGTGCGCCGCTGCGCGCGTGCCACTTACTGGATCGCGTCGGGCTTCACGACGATCCAGTTGCGATCGGCCGTCACCGGCAGGCCGAGCGCCTTCTGCTTCGCGGCCGATTCGTCGGACCATGCGCGGATCTGCGCCATCTGCTTGTCCTTCTTGTCGACCCAGACGCGCACGCCGCCGCGCGCGACGTCGGTCGCGTTCAGCAGCATGTAGCCGTCGGACGCGGGCGTGTCGCCCGCGACGAGCACCGGCTTCTTCCACTGGTCGATCCAGCCGACGATCGAACCGAGCTTGCCCTCGTACCACGTCATCGGGTTCATCAGGAACGGCGTGATCACGAGATTGCGGTTCGCGGCTTCGTCGTACTTGCCGGCCTTGATCTGCAGCCGCGACGTCGTGAGCGCGCCGGTCGCCGGATTGCGCAGCAGCGTCGTCACGCCGATTACGTTCTCGGGCTTCACGTTGTAGCCGTACTTCGGGTCGGACAGCACGAGCCGCGCCAGCTCTTCGTGCGCGGCCGTCATGACGTACACCTCGATGCCGTTCTCGCGCAGCGCGTTGTAGAGCTCCTGCATCCCGCGGAAGAAGCGCGGCGGGTTCGCCGTACCGTCGACGACCTTGTCGCCCTGCCAGTAGCGGATCGGGATCGGCTTGCCGTCGGCGAGCATCGCGTCGATGTGGCGCTTCAGGTCGGCGAGCGACAGCCCCGCGAACGCCTGCGCAATCCACGGGTAGCAAACGAGATCGTCGATCTCGCAGAGCCGGTAGTAGTAGCTCGTCAGCGATTCCTTGTAGTCGGCGGAATCCTTGAACGGAATCAGCTTCAGCGACGCGTCGAGCGTGTCGCGCGTCAGCACGCCGCGATGCTCGAGGTACGGCAACAGCGACTCCTCGAGGTCGTAGCGGTACGTCGTGTTGTCGGCATCGAACACCGCGTAGTCGCCGCGATGCGCGTGCGCGGCGATCATCGCGTTCAGCGCCTTCGCGCTGTCGGTCGGCCAGTGTGCGAGATCGGCCGCATGCGCGAACGTCATGCAGAGCGATGCGGCAAGCGCGGTCAGAAGTCGTGAATACAGCTTCGGCATGGCGTCGCTCCTTTTCTTGACATTGTGATGACGGATCGATGACAAGCGGCAGCATCGCGCGATTGCAGCGCGTGCATGCAGTGCGGAAACGACGGGAAGTTGTCCGCGCGCGCCACGGCGGCGCGGCGGGGACGACGCGGCAGCGCCGCGCCGGAGGCGGAGAGCCCGCATGCGCGGGCGCGCTGCATCAGCGATACGCGTTGATCGCGTCGCGCGTCTTCTGCGCGGCGAGCGCCGCGGCTTCGGCGAAATCGTCGCCGCTGCTCGCGTAGAGGATCGCGCGCGACGAGTTGATCATCATGCCCGTACCGTCGGCCGTACGGCCCGCGTTCACCGTCGCCTGCACGTCGCCGCCCTGCGCGCCGATGCCGGGAATCAGCAGCGGCATGTCGCCGACGATCCCGCGCACGATCTCGATCTCCTTCGGGAACGTCGCGCCGACGACGAGGCCGAGCTGACCGCTCTTCGCGTTCCACCGGTTCGCCGCGAGATCGGCGACGACCTGGTACAGCGGCCGGCCGTTGGTGTCGAGGAACTGCAGGTCGGAGCCGCCCGGATTCGACGTACGACACAGCACGATCACGCCCTTGCCCTCGTGTTCGAAATACGGCTCGACCGAATCGAAGCCCATGTACGGGTTCACGGTCACGGCGTCCGCGCGGTAGCGCTCGAACGCCTCGCGCGCGTACTGCTCGGCCGTGCTGCCGATGTCGCCGCGCTTGGCGTCGAGGATCACGGGCAGGCCGGGATGCTGCAGATGGATGTGCGCGATCAGGCGCTCGAGCTGATCCTCCGCGCGATGCGCGGCGAAGTACGCGATCTGCGGCTTGAATGCGCTCGCGTACGGCGCGGTCGCATCGACGATCTGCCGGCAGAATTCGAAGATCGCGTCGGGCTGGCCGTCGAACTGCGCGGGAAAGCGCGACGGCTCGGGATCGAGGCCGACGCACAGCAGCGAATTCGTGCGTTGCCACGCGGCGCGCAGCGAATCGATGAAAGTAAGCGGGGAAGACATGGGCGGATACTCGCGGCAAACCGTTGGTAGACCGCGTATTTTACCCGCGTCGCCGACCGCCCTCGCGCGCGACGGCGCCGGTGCGCGCGTCGCTGCGTGCGACGCTGAACGCGAAGCGCCGCGTCAGCCGCTCGCCGGGCGCGAGCAACGTCATCCCGTGCGCCGCCGCGCCGCCCGGCAGGTTCACCGCATTGATCGGATGATCGACCGGCTCGAAGCAGAAGAAATCCGCGCCGGGCGGCGTGTAGAGCACATACGCGTCGGCATCGGCCGCGACCGTCAGCGTGATGCCGCGACGCGGCCAGCTCACCGTCGCATGGCCGCCCCAGCCCGTGAACGCGTGATTGACGAGCGTCGCCGGCAGCGGATAAGCGACGCCGAACTGCCACGCCGGCGGCACGCTCACGTGGCGCACCGGCAGAAAATCCGCGCCGGACAGCCACAGACCGCCCGCCGCGGCCGCCAGTTCGGTCGCGTCGTCGCGCACGATGAACGGATGCACGCCGAGCCCGAACGGCAGCCGCGTGCGGCCCGCGTTCTCGATCGTCAGTGCGATCGTCAGCGTCGCGTCGTCGAGTTCGAACGACTGGACCGCGCGGAACGCGTACGGCGCACCGCTGCGGCGGTCGAGCGTCAGCCGCAGCGACGTGTCGGCCGCATCGTCGACCTGCCAGCACGCGAGCCAGCCGTCGCCATGAATCGGCAGCGGCTCGTCGAGCCGGTTGCGCGGCACCGCGATGCTGCGTCCGTCGCATTCGAAGCGCGCGCCGCCGATCCGGTTCGAGTACGGCAGCAGCGGATAGCAGGCGAGCTCGTTCGGGTCCGTCGCGGTTTCCGGCTGCGCGCAGCGGCGAAACACCGGCACGAGCGCGCCGTCGTCGCGCCGCCAGTCGAAGCGCGCGATGCCGCCGCCGAGATGCGGCAGCACGTCGACCCGCAGCGCCGCATTCGACAGCGTGACGGCCGCCGCATGCGCGGCGCCGACGCCGCGCGCGAACACGGCGGTCTGCGGCCCGGCGCTGACCGGCTGCGCGGCGGCCGCAAGGCGCGCGCGGCGCGACTGGCTGGTGGACGACGACGCGCGCGAGGACGTGGCGGTCATGATCAGCTCCTTTCGTTCGTCGAGGAAACGATGCGCTCGATGGGCGGCCGCTACGCGGGCCGCGCGACGGTCAGGCCCACCCGCCGTCGACGATCACGTCCTGCGCGGTGATCATCCGGCTGTCGTCGGCCGCGAGGAACAGCGCCATGCGCGCGAGATCGGCCGGCAGCAACTCCGCCTCGAGGCACTGGCCGGCCTTGATCGCGGCGCGGCCCGCGTCGTCGAGCCAGAGCCGGCGCTGCTTGTCGGTCATCACCCAGCCGGGCACCAGCGAATTCACGCGGATCCCGAACGGGCCGAGATCGCGCGCGAGCCCGCGCGTGAGGCCCTGCACGGCCGCCTTCGCCATCACGTACACCGGATAGCCGCCGTTCTTCAGCATCCAGCTGATCGAGCCGAGGTTGATGATCGCACCGCCGCCGAGCCGTTTCATGTCGTCGATCACGGCCTGCGCGGCGAAGAACTGGTGCCGCAGGTTCACCGCGATGCCGGCGTCGAACGACGCGGGCGTCACGTCGGCGATCGCATGCCGCACATCGTTCGCCGCATTGTTCACGAGCACCGCGATCGCGCCGATCTGCGTACGGATCGTGTCGATCGCGCGACGCAGCGCCTCGATGTCGGTCAGGTCGCACGGCAGGAACAGCGGCGCGTGGCGTGCGCCGCCGAGACGATCGGCGAGCGCGCGGCCCGCGTCCGCATCGAGGTCGACGAACGCGACGCGCGCGCCCTGCTGCGCGAAATGCTCGACGAACGACGCGCCGATGCCGGTCGCACCGCCGGTGATCAGCACCGCGCGATCGACGAGGCTCGGATAGTGCGCATAGTTCGCATGCGCGTCGCGCGCGGAAGAATCGGTGGTCATGCAGCGTCTCCGTGTAGGCGGCTCAGTCGCGTGCGCCGCGGTTCTTCAGCTGGTCGAGCAGCACGGCCGCGAGCAGGATCGCGCCGCGCACCAGGTACTGATAGAACGCGTCGATGTTCAGCAGGTTCATCACGTTCTCGACGGTGCCCATGATCAGCACGCCGATCACGACGCCCGAGATCGTCGCGCGGCCGCCCATCAGCGACACGCCGCCGAGCACGCACGCCGAAATCACGTTCAGCTCGAAGCCCTGCGCGGCGTTCGGCTGGCCCGACGTGATCCGCGATGCGAGGATCACGCCCGCGAGCGCCGTCACCGCGCCCTGGATCAGGAAGATGTAGACGCGCGTGCGTTCGACGTTGATCCCCGCGAGCCGCGACGCTTCCGGATTGCCGCCGATCGCGAGCGTGTTGCGGCCGTACACGGTCTGGTTCAGCAGCACGCCGAACACGATGAAGCACAGCAGCGTGACCCAGATCGGCAGCGATACGCCGAACAGCGTGAGGCCGCCGAGCGCGATGAAGGTATCCGACGACACGCCGACCGCCTGCCCCTTCGACACGATGAAGCCGAGCCCGCGCACGATCTCCATCGTCGCGAGCGTCGTGATCAGCGCGTTGATCCGCAGGTAGGCGATCACCGCGCCGTTGACGAAGCCGATCGCGGCGCCGGCCGCGACCGCCGCGACGATCGCGACGAACGTGTTGTCGGTCGCGTTCAGCACCATCGCGCAGAGCACGCCCGAGAACGCGACGGTCGAGCCGATCGACAGGTCGAAGTCGCGCGACGCGAGACAGAACATCATCGTGCACGCGACCATCCCGATCTGCGAGATCGACAGCGCGAGGCCGAGCATGTTGTCGATCGAGAAGAAGTGATCGACCGTCAGCGACATCGTGACGAACATCACCGCGAAGATCGCGATCAAGCTGTATTCGGTGAGCTGCTGCCACCATTTCTGGCGGTCGCTCTGCTGCGGCACCAGCGCGTCGGCCGACGGCTTCACGGCTGCGCTGGCGAGGTTTTCGTTGACTTGCATGGTTGTGTCTCCTGCTCCTGCATCGCGCGGCCCTGCGCCGCGCGCTATCGATTCGAATCCGGCGCCCGGCGGCGTCACGCGGCCTGCACCGCGCTCGCCTGCGGCAGCGCGAGGCTCAGCACCGCGTGCTCGTTCGCCTGCGCGCGCGGCAGCTCGCCCGCGATGCGGCCTTCGCGCATCACGACGATGCGGTCGGACACGCCGAGCACTTCCGGCAGCTCCGACGACACCATCACGATCGCGCAGCCGCGTTCCGCGAGCCGATAGATCACGTCGTAGATCTCGTGCTTCGCGCCGACATCGATGCCGCGCGTCGGCTCGTCGAGGATC
>NZ_KV786833.1:0-6510 GCF_001806955.1 Burkholderia sp. HMSC10F09 | reverse complement strand
CGATGCCGCGCGTCGGCTCGTCGAGGATCACGACCTTCAGGTCGGGCTCGGCGAGCCAGCGCGAGAGGATCGCCTTCTGCTGGTTGCCGCCCGACAGGAAGCGGATCTTCTGCCGGCGGTTCGGCGTCTTGATCTTCAGCCGCTGGATGAAGCGGTCGGCCGTGTCGTTCTCGGTCTTGCGATCGATGAAGAGCCCGGCGCGCAGCGAATGGCGGCGGCAGCTGATGTTGATGTTCTCCGCGACCGACGCCATCGCGATGATCCCTTCTTCCTTGCGGTCTTCCGGGCACAGCACGATCCCGTGACGGATCGCGTCGCCGGTGCGCTTCACGTCGATGCGCTTGCCGTCGAGCGTCAGCGCGCCCGCGCGGCGGCGGTCGGCGCCGTACACGAGCCGCATCAGTTCGCTGCGGCCCGCGCCGACGAGCCCGAAGAAGCCGACGATCTCGCCCGCACGCACCGAGAAGCTCGCCGGCTCGCGCAGCGCGGGGCCCTCGATGCCTTCGGCCGAGAACCGCACGTCGCCGAGCGCGCGCGGCGCGTAGTGATAGATGTCCGAGATCTCGCGCCCGACCATCTCGGCGACGAGCCGCTCGCGCGGCACGTCGGCAAGCGATGCGTGCGACGCGATCTTGCGGCCGTCGCGGAAGATCGTGCAGGCGTCGCACAGCCGGTAGATCTCGTCCATGCGGTGCGAGATGTAGATCAGCGCGCGACCCTGCGCGCGCAAGTCGGCGACGAGCTTGAACAGCACTTCGGTCTCGCGGTGCGACAGCGAGCTCGTCGGCTCGTCGAGCGCGATCACGCGCGCGTTGCGCATCAGCGCCTTGCAGATCTCGACCATCTGCCGCTGCGCGATCGACAGCCGACCGAGCTTCGCAGCCGGATCCAGATCGACGCCCATCGCGGCGAGCCGCTCGCGCACGTAGCGCTTCGCGTCGCCCTTCCTCACCCAGCCGAACGCGTTCGGCAGGCGGCCGAGCAGCAGGTTTTCCGCGACCGTCAGGTCGGGCACGTACTGCAGCTCCTGGTGAATCACCGCGATGCCGGCCGCGATCGATGCCGCCGCATTCGGAAAATGCACGGGCCGGCCGTCGACCAGCACGCTGCCCGCATCGGGCTGATATTCGCCGCCGAGAATCTTCAGCAGCGTCGACTTGCCCGCGCCGTTCTCGCCCATCAGGCCGTGCACCTCGCCGGCGTGCACGTCGAACGAGATGCCGTCGAGCGCGCGTACGCCGGGAAATACCTTGCCGATATTGTCAAAACGCAGTGCCGCTGACACGTCGCTTCTCCACTTCCACTTGCATGATCGATGGACCGCGCGCCGCCGCGTCGCTGCGGCGGCCGCGCGGCGCCGCTTACTTCGATGCGAGCCCCATCTGCTCGCGCACCTTCGTCACGTTGTCGCGCGTCGCGAGCATGCCGGTGGTGAGCGTCAGCGGCGGCGGCGCCTTGCCCTGCGTGATCCACGTGTACATCAGCTCGGAGGTTTCCTCGCCGTGGCGCTTCGGGCTGATGATGACGGTGCCGAAGAAGCCGGTCGGCTGCGGTTTCTTGAACTCGTTCAGCGCGGAGTCGGAGCCGCCGATGCCGATGCCGATCATGTTGTCCGCCTTGAAGCCGCGCCCTTCGGCCGCGCGCACGGCGCCGAGCACGGCCTCGTCGTTCAGGCCGTAGGCGACCCAGTGCTTGAACTGCGGATTTTTCGTGAGCGCGATGTTCGCCGCGTTGAACGCGTTCTCGGTGTCGGTCTTCGCCTGCGGCGCCGCGATCACGTTCGCCTTCGGAAAACCGGCGGCGACAAGCGCATCGGTCGCACCCGTCGTGCGGTCGTGCGCGGTCGGCAGCTGCTCGTACGTGATGTCGATCGCGCCGACGTCCTTCATGTCCCAGCCGCGCTTCTTGATCTCGGCCGCGATACCCTCGCCGACCTGCTTGCCGATGTTGTACGCCGAGATCCCCATGTGCGGCACCGCTTCGATCGGTTTGCCGGCGCCGTCGACGAGGCGGTCGTCGACCGTCATCATCTTCAGGTTGTGCGACTTCGCCTTCGCGACGATGCCCGGCCCGAGCTTCACGTCGGGCGTGCAGATGATGAAGCCCTGCGCCTTCTGCGCGGCGAGGTTGTCGATCGCGCTCATCACCTTCTCGCCGGACGGCGCGCCGATCTTCACGAGCGTGAAGCCCTTGTCCTTCGCGGCGATCTCCGCGAACTTCCACTCGTCCTGGAACCACGGCTCTTCCGGCTGCTTCACGAGAAAGCCGATCTTCACCGGATCGGCCGCGTGCGCGATCGGGCTCCCCATCACCACCGCGGCCGCAGCGGCCAGCGTGACGAACGTTCTGCGTTTCATCTCCAGTGTCTCCTTGTCTTCATCGAACAGGATGCGGCCGCTTGTTGGTGTCGACGCAGCGTGCGCGCGGCCGGCGCACGTGCGGTCTGTCGAATCGTTGCTTCAGTTCAGTCGTGGTACAGCGCCGCGCGCCCGCCGTCGACGGTGATGCACGCGGCATTGATGAACGGCGCCTCGTCGGACGCGAGGAACACCGCGGTCATCGCGACTTCTTCGGGCCGGCCGATCCGCTTCATCGGCTGCAGCGCGAGCGTCTCGGCGCGCGCGGCGGCCGGATCGGGCTGCGCGTCCCACCAGTCGCGCGTGAGCTGCGTCTCGATGTAGCCCGGCGCGATCGCGTTCACGCGCACGTTGCGCGCCCCGTATTCGATGCCGAGCGCGCGCGTGAGGCCGAGCACGCCGTGCTTCGCGACCGGGTACGGAAAACAGCCCGGGATGATCCGGAACGCATGCGTCGACGCGATGTTCACGATGCTGCCGCGACCGCGCTCGACCATGCCCGGCAGCGCCGCGCGGCAGCCGTGCCAGACGCCGTCGAGATCGACCGCGAAGCAGCGACGCCAGTCGTCGTCCGACATCGTCAGCGGATCGGCGAACACGTTGATGCCCGCGTTGTTCACGAGCACGTCGAGCGCGCCGAGCGCCGCTTCCGCCTGCGCGAGCGCGTCGCGTACCGAGCCCTGCTGCGTGACGTCCGCATGCAGCGGCAGCACGCGTGCACCGTCGACGTCGCGCGCAATCGCCGCGGCCGTCTGCTCGGCCTGCGCGAAATCGACGTCGACGAGCGCGACGCGCGCGCCCTCGCCGGCAAATGCGCGCGCGATCGCCGCGCCGATGCCGCGCGCCGCGCCGGTGACCATCGCGACCTTGCCCGCCAGCCGGTTCATCATGCGGCTCCGTCGCGCGCCGCGCGCAGGCCGGCCTGGAACGCGCGTGCATTGGCGGCCGTCGTATCGGCCGACTGGCCCGGCCGGTAGAGCGCGGAGCCGAGCCCGAAACCGTTCGCGCCGGCCGCGAGGAACGGCTGCATGTTGTCGGGTGCGATCCCGCCGACCGGCACGAGCGGCACCGCGCGATCGATCACCGCGCGCCATGCCTTCACGACCGCCGTGCCGAGCTGCTCGGCGGGAAACATCTTCAGCACGTCGGCGCCGTTGGCGAGCGCCGCGAACGCTTCGGTCGGCGTCGCGACGCCCGGCGCGCAGGCGAGGCCGCGCTCGCGGGCACGGCGTATCACCGCGGTATCCGCATGCGGCATCACGATCAGCGCACCGCCTGCGTCCTGCACGCGGTCCACGTATTCGGCGCGCAGCACGGTGCCCGCGCCGACGATGGCGTCGTCCGGCAGCGCGCGGCGCAGCGCGGCGATGCTGTCGAACGGCGCCGGCGAATTGAGCGGCACCTCGACGAGCCGGAAGCCGGCGTCGTACAGCGCGCGGCCGTGCTCGACCGCTTCGGCGGGCGTGATGCCGCGCAGGATTGCGATCAGCGGGCACGCGTCGAACGCGCGCATCAGGCCGGCATGCGGCGTGTACGGCGCGGGCAGCGTCAGGTCGGACGACATCGTTACATTCCTCCGCAATCGGTTCGGTTCAGTGGCCGGCGCATACGGGTTCGCCGTCCGTGTGCACGAGCCCCGCGCGCGATGCGATCTGCCACAGCCCGCGCTCGGTCGCGTGCGCGACGACGCGCGCGTGCATGCAGCCGAACGCATGCAGCGCGTCGACGTAGCGCGCGCACAGCCGGTCGTCGCCGATCAGCAGCAGCGGCTGGTTCGCGAGCGTCGCGCCGCGTTCGGCGAGCATCGCGTCGAGCGCGTTCAGCTCATGGCCGATCAACAGCCCGGACAGATAGTCGCCCTGCGCATCGGGCGCGAGACGCTCGGTCAGGCCGAGCGTGCGCGTGCTGAAAATCGTGCCGAGCAGCCCGGTGTGCTGCGCGTCGCGTGCAACCGTCACGCCGCGCTCGAACGCGGCGCGATCCGGCGACGCCGGCGCGCGCATCGTGCGGCCGAGAATCGTGTGGTCGCGCAGCGCGGCGAACAGCTCGCCCGTCATGAAGGTCTGGAATCGCTCGATGAGGCCGCCGTTGACCCACGCCCATTTCGCATGCGTGCCGGGCAGCCCGATCAGGAGCCCTGAACGATCGGCATCAAGCGTCGGATCGGCCGCGAGCGCGCCGACGATCTGCGTTTCTTCGCCGCGCATCACGTCGGGCAGCTCGCCCGTCGCGATCACGCCCGGCACGATCGACACGGTCGCGCCGCGCGCGGTCGTCACCGTGACGAGACCCGCGACGAGCGCGTCGGCGCCGGCCGGCACCGCGACGTACGGCGCCTCGCGCCAGCCCTGCGCGCTGCCGACCATGCCGGCCGCGAGCACCGGCACGGCGCCCGCGCGGTCGAGCCAGTCGCCGCACGCTTCCTCGAACGCCGCGTCGAATGCGTGCGCGCTGCCGCCCGGCACATGCATCACGCCCGCCGCGCGGCTGCGCGTGTCGAGCAACGCGCCGCGCGCATCGTACAGATAGGCGCGCAGCGACGTCGTGCCCCAGTCGAGCGCGATCAGCGACGCTGCGGCGCCGGCGGCATCCGGAACGGTCCGGGTCGGATTCGTCATCGTTTGATCCTGCGGGTACCCTGCGGCGGGCTCCAGCCCAGTTCCGCGGAAATGGCTCGCGCTTCGCGCTGCACGAGCGGAATCAGTTCGTCCATCCGGTCGTGCGGCATGTACGGAATCGTGCTCGCGACCGACACCGCCGCGACGATCGCACCCGACGCGTCGCGGATCGGCGCGGCCACGCAGCGGATCGACGCCTCGTTCTCCTCGAGGTCGAACGTGTAGCCGCCGGCCGCGTAGTGCGCCATCCGCTGCAGGAACGCCGCCGAGTCGGGCCGGTTGTCGGGCTTGAAGCTGACGCCGGCGAGCGCGCGCCGCGCGGCCTCGAACAGCGTGCGCCACGTCTCCGGCGCGAGGTCGAGCATCATCGCCTTGCCGATGCCGGTCGAGGCGAGCGGCATCCGGTGGCCGACGCGCGAGCGCATCTCGAGCCCGCGCGTGCCGGGAATCTTGTCGATGTACAGCACGTCGTCGCCGTCGCGCACGCCGAGATGAATCGTGTCGAGCGTCGCTTCGGCAAGCGCCTCGAGATGCGGCCGCGCAACGGCGGTCAGCGGCATCTGCTCGAGTGCGATCGTGCCGAGTTCGATCAGCTTCGGCCCCAGTAGATAGCCGCCCTGCACCTGGCGCAGATAGCGGGCCTGCACGAGGCTGCTGACGAGGCGATGCGTGGTGCTGCGCGTCGTGCCGAGCGCGGCGCCGATCGCGCGCATGTCGCGCGCGCCGTTCGCGATCGCTTCGAGAATCGCGAGGCCGCGCAACAGCGTCTGCGTGCCGGCCTGCTGCGCGGCGAGATCGAGCGGCGTGCTGGTCGCGCCGATGCTGTCGCTGAGCGGCGCATCGTCCGGCGTCGCGCGTCGGGCGTCGAGGGCGAGGGAGTCGGGCATCTTGGTCATGGGACGGGGCTACTTCAACGGGATCGGTGAAACCGCGTCCTGCGCGCCGGGCACGAGCCCGGCCGCGGCAACGCGGCGCGCGAAGCACCGAGGAAAGCGCCCGGCAAACGTCATGGAAGGTGTCTCCGTATGCGTCGGGCGCCGCGCGGTGCGGGTCCGAAGCTGTCGATGTGCTTCGGATTGTAGGAGCGTACGCATCCACCTCCAATATTTGAATGCGCTGCCCAGATAATGAGAAAAACGGTCGATCGGCCGTCGACGTTCGATGCGTGCGGCGCCGATGTGCGCGGGGGCGAAATCCGCGTGCACCGCAGGTTCCGCCCCCGGTTTGCCGCCGCGCGCGTCGCGCACGGTCGCGATCGATCGCCTACTGCTGTCCGCTCTCGCTACGCGTCTGCATGTAGCGCTGCACGTCGCTGAACGACACGCGGCCGCTGCCGCTCGCGTCGATCTGCCGGAAATGGTTCGCGACGTAGCCGAGCCCCGCCGCGCGCGCCTGCGCTTCGGTGATCGAACCGGTGTTCTGCGTGTCGGCCGCGCTGAACTGCCGCGCGAGCTTGCGCACGACCTGCGCGTGCAGCGCCGCGCCGGTCGTCTGCGTGCCCGCGGTCGGGCGGCGCGCGGCCGGCGGCACGTACG
>NZ_KV786832.1:0-7671 GCF_001806955.1 Burkholderia sp. HMSC10F09 | reverse complement strand
GCGGTTACTTTTCTTTGTCTTGCCAAAGAAAAGTAACCAAAAGAAAGGCGCTGTGAGTACTAACGGCCGGACCGCGCGGTAGCGGACTCACTGGCTTTGCCTTGGCGCGGTCTTACTCGCGGACAAGCCCCCATGCAGGCACGGCGTAGGGGGCGACATAGAACAGAATCGCCAGCAGCGTCGCAGCGCCGAAAGCGAGAGACCACCTACGACCCGACCATCGTCGATAAGCCAGGACGTTCAGCACACCGAACGCGATGGCCGGCCACAGGAGCGACGCAAGCAATTCGACGACAAATCTCGCATGCGGTGCGCAGTGCTCCAAATCGTTTCATCCGGTCGCGCGCGATTTCACCTCGGGCCAGTGAATATGATTCGCCACATAGAGGGACGCCCATGTGACGAACAAGCCCCACGCAATACCTAGAACCGCCAGCAACATACGCTTCATTTCATGTCCCGAAAGAGAATCTCTTTCGAATTCGATAGATCGGAAAACCAGTCTTCGTCGCTGCCGGGAGGCCAGGAGCGAAGGCGCGAGCGTGCCTTTGTTCCAGAGATCGATACGACCGAAAGCGGGGGTCCCACATTTGCGTTGACTGTTCCGCCGTCTGAAAGACGGTCGCCGACGATTGCAATTCGTCTATTCATGTTTGGTCCCGCTCGAAAAGTTTCAATCGTAGTCGCGTGGCGGCAGGGCCCATCTCGATATCGTCCGGGATCGCGCCACTCGGACCGGCGATCTTCGACTGCGCACCGGTTGGCGAGCCGGCCGATCATCTGGACTACGAGAAGGTTGAGCCGCGGTGATCGACGAAGTGCGCGAATGGCATAAGCACCCGCCCGAGCCGATGTAGTCGGTTGTGTGCGCCGCCACGGCACGCGCGATGTGCTCGGCCTTTGAATTGAGCAGACGAGGGGAGCCACATTGGCGCGCCATGCCACAGTTCGCGCTGCTTTGCGCGGAGCGATTGCCATCGGAGTTCGAATCTCGCCCCAGGTCAAACACGGACTTCGCGATTCTTCCCCATTGCGGAACCACTCCGGCGACCATGGCACCGGGAAGTCTTGCGTTTTCACAGCGCCTTTCTTTTGGTTACTTTTCTTTGGCAAGACAAAGAAAAGTAACCGCCGCCCCGCGCAGGGGCGACGCTAATAGACCGACACGATGACAGGTGCTTCACGCCCAACGCAGGCGGACCACCCAAACCCCACAAAAAACCGCCCCAAAAATACGAACAAAACCACACCCCCCAGCCCGAGAGGGCAAAATACCCCGCACTATCCGCTTCCGATAGAACCCGTCGCAATTCCGCAAGACGCTTGCGTCACCCTTACCTAAACTTGATCCTGTTGAACCCTCTTACGAAACCGAAAGGAACGACCATGACGACCTCGACCGTGACCCGCCAGACTTTCGACGAAGTGATGGTGCCGGTGTTTTCCCCCGCCCCGTTCGTGCCGGATCGCGCGGAGGGCTCGCGCGTGTGGGACACCGACGGCCGCGAATACATCGACTTCGCCTGCGGGATCGCGGTCACGTCGCTCGGCCACGGCCATCCTGAACTGCTGAAGGTGCTCGACGAGCAAGGCCGCAAGCTCTGGCACATCGGCAACGGCTACACGAACGAGCCGGTCCTGCGCCTCGCCAAGCGCCTCGAGTCGCTGACGTTCGCCGATCGCGCGTTCTTCGCCAACTCGGGCGCCGAAGCGAACGAAGCCGCACTGAAGCTCGCGCGCCGCGTCGCGTTCGATCGCCACGGCGCCGACAAATTCGAAATCGTCTCGTTCGTGCAGTCGTTCCACGGCCGCACGTTCTTCACGGTCAGCGTCGGCGGCCAGCCGAAATACTCGGAAGGCTTCGGCCCCGTGCCGGCCGGCATCAAGCATCTGCCGTACAACGACATCGAAGCCGCCAAAGCGGCGATCGGCCCGCAAACCTGCGCCGTGATCGTCGAGCCCGTGCAGGGCGAAGGCGGCGTGATCCCGGCCGATCCGGCCTTCCTCAAGGCCCTGCGCGAAGCCTGCGACGCCAACGACGCACTGCTGATCTTCGACGAAGTGCAAACGGGCGTCGGCCGCACGGGCCAGTTCTACGCGTACATGGACACGGGCGTCACGCCCGACATCCTGACGACCGCGAAAGCGCTCGGCAACGGTTTCCCGATCGGCGCGATGCTGACGACGAACGCGCTTGCCGCCCACTTCAAGGTCGGCGTGCACGGCACGACGTACGGCGGCAACCCGCTCGCCTCGGCTATCGCCGACAAGGTCGTCGAACTGATCAGCGAGCCGGCCCTGCTCGAAGGCGTGCGCGAACGCAGCGTGCGCCTGAAGGGCGCGCTCGAGCGCGTCAATGCACGCTTCGGCATCTTCAAGGACGTGCGCGGCAAAGGCCTGCTCGTCGGCGTCGAACTCACGGCCGCCTTCGAAGGCCGCGCCAAGGACTTCGTGAACGCCGCCGCCGAACAAGGCCTCATCATGCTGATCGCCGGTCCGAACGTGCTGCGCTTCGTGCCGTCGCTCGTTATTCCGTTCGATCTGCTCGACGAAGGCGTGAAGCGCTTCGAGAAGGCCGTCGAGCAAGTGCTCGCGACGCAGGAAGCCACCGCGCGCTGATCCCGCGCGCCCACCGCAGAACAGGAACGACGATGCTATTTGTTCGCCCCGGCAAACTCACGGATCTCGATGCGCTCGCGCACATGGCGCGCACCGCGCAGCCGGTCCTGCACTCGCTGCCGCACGATCGCGCGGCGCTCGAAGCGCGCGTCGCGCTCTCCGAGGACTCGTTTCGCGCGGACGTCGATTTCGCCGGCGAAGAGTTCTATCTGTTCGTGCTCGAGGATTCGGCAACCGGCAAGCTGCTCGGCACGGCGAGCATCGTGGCCGCCGCCGGCTATTCGGAGCCGTTCTACGCGTTTCGCAACGACGCACTGATTCACGCGTCGCGCGAGCTGCATGTGAACCGCAAGATCCACGCGCTGACGATGTCGCACGAACTCACCGGCAAGAGCCGCCTGGCCGGCTTCTACGTCGATCCGTCGCTGCGCGGCGACGCGGCTGCACACCTGATCTCGCGTGCGCGCATGATGTACATCGCCGCGAATCGCCGGCGCTTCACGCCGGAAGTGTTCACGCTGCTGCTCGGCGTCAGCGACGAAAACGGCGCGTCGCCGTTCTGGGAAGCGGTGGGCCGCAAGTTCTTCGGCCGCGATTTCACCGACGTGGACATCGCGTCGGGCGGCCGCAGCCGCACGTTCATCGCGGAAGTGATGCCGGCATACCCGCTTTACGTGCCGCTGCTGCCGGAAGCCGCGCAGCGTGTGCTCGGCGAGCCGAACGAAAGCGCACTGCTCGCGTACGACATCCATCTCGAGGAAGGCTTCGAGCCCGACCGCTTCGTCGACATCTTCGACGCAGGCCCGGTGCTGACGGCACAGGTCGACCGCACCGCGTGCGTGCGGCACGGCAGCGAGCGCGTCGTGCGCGAAGCGGCGCGCGAGCAGGGCGACGTCGCGTACATGGTGTCGTCCGGCAGCGGCGAGTCGTTCCGCTGCGTGCTCGCGGACCTGCCGGCCGATGCCGCACATGCGCCGCTGTCGGGCGACGTGCGCGCGGCGCTCGATGTGAAGGATGGCGATGTCGTGCGCTGCGTGCCGCTGCATCGCCGCGACGATGAAGAGATGAAGGGAGACGCAGCATGATCGTCGTTCGGGTCGTACAAACGGGCGACGTCGACGCGCTCGTGTCGCTCGCGCAGGAAACCGGGCCGGGCCTGACCACGTTCAAGCCCGACCGCGACGCGCTGGCCGCGCGCATCGAGCGCTCGCGCCGCACGCTGGCCGGACAGGCCGCACCGGCCGAAGCCGGCTACTTCTTCGTGATGGAAGACTCGCAGACGGGCGACATCGCGGGCGTGTGCGGGATCGAATCGCAGGTCGGGCTCGAGCAGCCGTTCTACAACTACCGCGTGAGCACCGTCGTGCACGCGAGCCAGGAGCTCGGCGTGTGGACGCGCATGTCCGCGCTGAACATCTCGCACGATCTCACGGGCTACGCGGAAGTGTGCTCTCTGTTCCTGAGCCCGCGCTATCGGACGGGCGGCGTCGGCGGGCTGCTGTCGCGCTCGCGCTTCATGTTCATCGCGCAGTTCCGCGACCGCTTTCCGGAGCGCATCTGCGCGGAACTGCGCGGCCACTTCGACGAGGACGGCACGTCGCCGTTCTGGCGCGCGGTCGGTTCGCATTTCTATCAGATCGATTTCAATGCGGCCGACTACCTGAGCTCGCACGGCCGCAAGTCGTTCCTCGCGGAACTGATGCCGCGCTATCCGGTGTACGTCGACCTGCTGCCCCAGGACGCGCAGGACGCGGTCGGCCTCACGCATCGCGACACGCTGCCCGCCCGCAAGATGCTCGAGGCGGAAGGGCTGCGCTATCAGAACCACGTCGACATCTTCGACGCAGGCCCCGTGCTCGAATGCCACATCAACGACCTGCGCACGGTGCGCGAGAGCGTCGTCGTGCCGGTCGCGATCGGCGTGCCGAACGCGGGCGACGATACGCAGGACGGCCACGCGCCGAAATCACTCGTGTCGAATACGTCGCTCGCCGACTTCCGCGTCGGCGTCGCGCCGGGCGTCGCCGCGAACGGCGCGTTCGTGCTGTCCGCCGACGATGCCGCCGCGCTGCGCGTGAAGGCCGGCGATCCGGTGCGCGTGCTGCCGCTCAAAGCCAAACAGGGATAAACGAATCATGACGGAACTCTTCATCGACGGCGCCTGGGTCGCCGGCTCGGGCCCCGCGTTCGCTTCGCGCAATCCGGGCACCGACGAGATCGCGTGGCGGGGCGCGAGCGCGTCCGCCGCGGACGTCGATCGCGCGGTCATGAGCGCGCGCCGCGCGTTCGCCGACTGGTCGGCGCTCGATTTCGAATCGCGCTGCGCGATCGCAAAACGCTTCGCGGCGCTGCTCAACGAGCGCAAGGAAGCGCTCGCCGCCGCAATCGGCCGCGAGACCGGCAAGCCGCTCTGGGAAGCGCGCACCGAAGTCGCGGCGATGGCCGCGAAGGTCGGTATCTCGATCCAGGCCTATCAGGAACGCACCGGCGAGAAGCGCCAGGACATGGCCGACGGCGTTGCCGTGCTGCGTCATCGTCCGCACGGCGTCGTTGCGGTGTTCGGCCCGTACAACTTCCCCGGCCACTTGCCGAACGGCCATATCGTGCCCGCGCTGATCGCGGGCAACACGGTCGTGTTCAAGCCGTCCGAGCTCGCGCCGGGCGTCGCGCAGGCAACCGTCGAGGTCTGGAAGGACGCGGGCCTGCCGGCCGGCGTGCTGAATCTCGTGCAGGGCGAGAAGGACACGGGTATCGCGCTCGCGAATCACCGGCAGATCGACGGGCTGTTCTTCACCGGCAGCTCGGACACCGGCACGCTGCTGCACAAGCAGTTCGGCGGCCGTCCGGAGATCGTGCTCGCGCTCGAGATGGGCGGCAACAACCCGCTCGTGATCGGCGAAGTCGAGGACATCGACGCGGCCGTGCATCATACGATCCAGTCGGCGTTCCTGTCGGCCGGCCAGCGCTGCACGTGCGCGCGCCGCATCTTCGTGCCGCGGGGCGCGTTCGGCGACCGCTTCCTCGCGCGCTTCGTCGACGTCACGTCGAAGATCACGGCCGACGTGTTCGACGCGGATCCGCAGCCGTTCATGGGCGCGGTGATCTCGGCACGCGCGGCCGCGAAGCTCGTCGACGCACAGTCGCGGCTGATCGAGCAGGGCGCGCAGCCGATCATCGCGATGAAGCAGCGCGATCCGCGGCTCGGCTTCGTCAACGCGGCGATCCTCGACGTGACGAACGTCGCGAACCTGCCCGACGAAGAGCACTTCGGCCCGCTCGCGCAGATCGTCCGCTATGCGGATTTCGACGAAGCGATCGCGCGCGCGAACGACACCGCGTTCGGGCTGTCGGCCGGCCTGCTCGCCGACGACGCGCGCGCCTGGGAGCACTTCCGCCGCACGATTCGTGCGGGGATCGTCAACTGGAACCGGCCGACCAACGGCGCATCGTCGGCCGCGCCGTTCGGCGGCACGGGGCGCTCCGGCAACCACCGTCCGAGCGCGTACTACGCGGCCGACTACTGCGCGTATCCGATGGCGTCGGTGGAAAGCGCGCAACTGACTCTGCCCGCGAGCCTGTCGCCGGGCCTGCACTTCTGATCGAGGGAACGACGATGAACGCACAAGAAGCCAATTTCGACGGACTCGTCGGCCCGACCCACAACTACGCCGGGCTGTCGTTCGGCAACGTGGCGTCGCTGAACAACGAGAAGTCCGTCGCGAATCCGAAGGCGGCCGCGAAGCAGGGGCTGCGCAAGATGAAGCAGCTCGCCGATCTCGGCTTTGCACAGGGCGTGCTGCCGCCGCAGGAGCGGCCGTCGCTGCGCCTGCTGCGCGAGCTCGGTTTCTCCGGCAAGGACGCCGACGTGATCGCGAAAGCCGCGAAGCAGGCGCCGGAGCTGCTCGCCGCCGCGAGCTCGGCCTCGGCGATGTGGACCGCGAACGCGGCCACCGTCAGCCCGTCGGCCGACACCGCAGACGGCCGCGTGCACTTCACGCCGGCGAACCTGTGCAGCAAGCTGCATCGCGCGATCGAGCACGAAGCGACGCGCCGTACGCTGTCGACGCTGTTCGCCGATCGCGCGCACTTCGCCGTGCACGATGCGCTGACCGGCACACCCGCGCTCGGCGACGAAGGCGCGGCGAACCACACGCGCTTTTGCGCGGAATACGGCAAGCCGGGCGTCGAGTTCTTCGTGTACGGCCGCTCCGAATACCGTCGCGGGCCGGAGCCGAAGCGCTACCCGGCGCGCCAGACGTTCGAGGCGAGCCGCGCGGTCGCGCAGCGTCACGGGCTCGCGGAAGAGGCGACCGTCTATGCGCAGCAGGATCCGGACGTGATCGATGCGGGCGTGTTCCACAACGACGTGATCTCGGTCGGCAACCGCGACACGCTGTTCACGCACGAGCGCGCGTTCGTCAACAAGCAGGCGATCTACGACACGCTGACGGCCGCGCTCGACGCGCGCGGCGCACGCCTGAACGTGATCGAGGTGCCCGATGCGGCCGTGAGCGTCAACGACGCGGTCACGTCGTATCTGTTCAACAGCCAGCTGCTGTCGCGCGCGGACGGCTCGCAGGTGCTCGTCGTGCCGCAGGAATGCCGCGAGAACGCGAACGTCGCCGCCTATCTCGACCAGCTGGCGGCCGGCAACGGCCCGATCCGCGACGTCCTGGTGTTCGACCTGCGCGAAAGCATGAAGAACGGCGGCGGTCCCGCGTGCCTGCGTCTGCGCGTCGTGCTGACCGACGCGGAACGTGCGGCCGTCACGTCGAACGTATGGATCGACGACACATTGTTCACGGCGCTCGACGCGTGGATCGAAAAGCACTACCGCGATCGCCTCGCGCCGGACGATCTCGCCGATCCGGCGCTGCTCGTCGAGTCGCGCACGGCGCTCGACGAGCTCACGCAGATCCTGCGCGTCGGGTCGCTGTATGACTTCCAGCGCTGAGGCCCGCATCGACGCCGACGCGCTGCTCGGCGACTTCCTCGCGGCAACGCTCGCCGGCCGCGCGCCGGCCGCGCACGACGGCACGTGCGCGGGCGGCG
>NZ_KV786831.1:0-10523 GCF_001806955.1 Burkholderia sp. HMSC10F09 | reverse complement strand
CTCGCCGGCCGCACCTCGCCGGCCGCACCTTGCCGGCGGCACCTCGCCGGCGGCACCTCGCACCTACTTCGCGACGACTTCCGCCTGCAGGAACGACGGCGCGATCCGCCAGTCCGGCACGTAGCGGGCGGGCCAGGCACCCGGCGTGTCGACCGCATTGAAATACACGACGGCCTTCAGCAGCGGATAGCGCCACAGCGAGCGCTGAAATTCGTCGAGCGCGTCGCGCTTGCGCGCGTCCGAGCCGTCGACACCGAGTTCGGTGACCATCACCGGCAGCCCGTAGTCGGCGACGCGCGCGTACTTGGTCCGCAGGATGTTTTCGGCCGACGCGCGCCCGCCCGCCGGCCACACCGCGCAACGCGGACAGTCGAACACCGACAGGCCGACCGCATCGGCGTAGCCGGGGCCGGGGAAATAGTCGTCGAGGTTGCGGTTGCCGGCCGGCGACCACACGAAGCGCAGCCGGTCGGTCATCGCGCGGCACGCATCGACGACGCGCCGGTACGCGTCGATATAGCCGGACGCGTCGCCGCTCGCCCACGGATAGCGGCCGGTGTCGGTTTCCATCTCGTGGCCCCAGCGCACGAACACCGGCGCGTGCAGCGCGGCGAGCGCCGAGCAGGTCGCCGCGATGCGCGCGTCGTAACGGCCGTGCGCGATATCGTCGAGCAGCGCGCCCGTGCGGCTGCCGGGCAGCGCCCACGGTTCGACGGTCACCATCAGCGCGCGGTGGCGCGCGTGCGCGGTGCGATACGCGTCGTCGATCTGCGTGTCGAGGTCGGGCGCGTTCCACGACACGAACACATGATCGAATGCGAGGTTCGCGTCGGACGCGAACACGCGGTCCGGGTCGTAGACGCCGAGTGCGGGCTGCTTGACCGGCTGCCCCGGCGCCGGCGCGAGCACGGCGGGCAGGCCCGAGCGCCATGTGACGGCCTGCCAGCCCTTCGGCGCGCGCAGCGCGATGCCGGCGACCAGCATCGCGAGCGCGAACACGAACAGCGCGTTGCGCACCGGCAGGCGGCTGAAGAACATCTGCGCGGGCGCCGACGCGGCGCGCCCCTGTTCCTTGCCGTGATTGACGGCGACCACGGCCGCGATCACGAAGTACAGGATGCTCGTCAGCGTCGAGAACAGATAAAAGCCGCCGGCGTTGTGCGGATTCTCGATCGCGACGACGGGCGCACTGCAGAACAGCGAGATCAGCAGATACGGCGCGACGACGCGCAGCGGCGCGTCCTGCTCGATCGCGCCGCCCTTCGGCGTGACCTTGAAGGCGAATTCCTTGCCGCGGATGCAGTCGACGATCGCCGACAGGCAGCCGAGCACGACCCACGGCCAGCGCGCGAACACGAACGACAGGCCTTCCCACGACAGCAGCTTCGTGTTCAGAGGCCGACACGACTGCGTCGCATGCGTGGACCAGGTGACGACGCAGAGGATCAGCACGCTGAGCGGCACCGCATAGGCGAGATACGTGATGTAGTCGACGTGCGCCCACACGCGCCCCGTGAGCAGCGCGGCGACCGGGATCGCGACGCCGCCCGCCATCGCGAGCGCACACAGCGGATACCACAGCTGGCAGAACAGGAACTGCGCCTTCAGTTTCAGCGGCAGCCCGCCGAAATAGCGGCGCGTGTAGCGCAGCATGATGATCATCACGCTCTTCGACCACTGGAATTCCTGCGTGGCGAGATCGGCGAACGTACGCGGTCCTTCGCCGTTCGCGATCGCGTTCAGCGCGTGCATGCCGCGCCAGCCGTGCGCGTTGAAGATCATCGTCGTCGAATGATCTTCGGCGAGTTCGGGGCCGAGGCCGCCGATCTCGCGCAGCGCGCGGCAGCGCACCGCGTAGTGCGAGCCGATGCAGAGCGGCGCGAGACCGCCCGCATAGCCGGCCTGCATCGTGCCGTGCAGCGGGCCCTCGACGTTCACGCGCCCGCGCGCGCTCCAGCTCAGCGCGGCATTGCTGTCGCAGATGCTCGGCGCGGACACGTAGCCGACCGCCGGATCGACGAACGGACGCAGCATCTCCTCGAGATACGTGCGCGTCGGCACATGATCGGCGTCGAGCTGCGACACGAAATCGTAGTTGTCGTAGCCGTACGTGTCGTAGAAGTACGCGAGGTTGCCTTCCTTGCATTTCGTGCGGCGCGGCCAGCTCGCGCGGTGATAGTCGGCGACGCCGCGCCGCGTCGACACGCGCACGCCGTGCAGGCGACACCATTCGAGCGTGGCCGGAGTCGGATCCTCGTCGGCGAGCCAGGTGTCGTGCGGGTAGGTCTGATCGAGCATCGCGAGCAGCGTCGTGCGCACGACCTCGAACGGCTCGGACGGCGCCTTCGTGACGACCATCGCGACGCGCCAGCCGCGCGGCACGTCGAGCGCCGGGTTCGGCACGACCGCGGAGCGGATGATGAAGATGAAGTAGCCGGGAATGAAGGTGGTCCAGAACAGGATGAAGCAGTTGACGCCGAAGCGGAACGCATCGACGTAATGCTCGTCGCGCAGCCACCAGCGCCAGAAGATCGCGAGCGCGGCGACCCAGCACAGCGCGAGCAGATGAAAGATCGTGCGCGTGCCGCTGTCCATCAGCGGCACCACGAGCGGCACATCGGTTTCGGCGCTTTCGGTGCGGCCGGCTTCGGCGTCGGACGCCTCCGACGCCGCGCCGCGGGCGAGCGACGCAACGAGCTTCTCCATGGTGTTCCCCCCAACGGTCTCGCGTACGCGAGTTAGTTCGAGTCGATCATCAGCTTTGAAGCAGGCTGCGGCGCAGCCGTCGTATCGTCGGCGACCGGCACGCGGCCGCGCGCGGCGTCGGCCGGCGTGCGCGCGCTGCACGAGCGGCCGACGCGCTCGTAGCGGCGAAAGCCGCAGTCGACCGCGCGCCGTTCGTCGAACAGGTTGCGCATGTCGAGCATCACCGGGTCCGACATGTGGTCGGCGAGATCCGCGAGATCGAGCGTCTCGAAGGCTTTCCACTCGGTCATCACGACGACGGCGTCGGCGCTGCGCACCGCGTCGACCGCCGAGCTTTCCATGAACACCTGCGGCAGCAGCCGCGACGCCTCGTGCGGCCGCGCGGGATCGTAGGCGCGGATATGCGCGCCCGCGCCGACGAGCAGCTGGATCACGTCGATGCTCGGGCTTTCGCGCACGTCGTCCGTCTGCCCCTTGAACGTGAGGCCGAGCACCGCGATGCGCTTGCCCTTGATCGAGCCGCCGCACGCGTTTTCGATCCGCTGGAGGATCTGCGCCTTGCGCAGCGCATTCGATTCGATCGCCGCGCTGACGATGCGCAGCGGCACCGCGTGTTCGGATGCGGTCGCCTTCAGCGCGCGCGTGTCCTTAGGAAAGCACGAGCCGCCCCAACCGGGCCCCGCCTTCAGGAATGCCGCGCCGATCCGCCGGTCGAGGCCCATTCCGTTCGCGACGAGCTCGACGTCGGCGCCGACCGCTTCGCAGAGGTCCGAAATCTCGTTGATGTAGCTGATCTTCACCGCGAGAAACGCATTGGCCGCGTACTTGACGAGTTCGGCCGTCTCGATCTCGGTCGCGAGCACGAGATGGCCGGCCGCGGCGAGCGGGGCATAGATCGCGTTCATGATCTCGATCGCGCGCGGATGCTCGGCGCCGAACACGACGCGATCCGGATGCATGAAGTCGTCGATCGCCGACCCTTCGCGCAGGAACTCGGGGTTCGACGCAATCGCGGTGTCGATCCCGGGCGGCGCATGACGCTCGACGATGTCCTGCACGCGCCGGTTCGTGCCGACCGGCACCGTCGACTTCGTGACGACGACCGTGAAGCCGTTCAGGTTCGATGCGATGTCGCGCGCGGCGGCTTCGACGTACTGCAGGTCCGCGCGATCGGTGCCCGGCAGCGTAGGCGTGCCGACCGCGATGAACACCGCGTCGCGGTCGCGCACGCTCGCGGCGAGATCGCTGCTGAACCGCAGCGTCCCGCGTCCGACGGTGCGCGCGACGACGGCGTCGAGGCCGGGCTCGTAGATCGGCATGCAGCCCTGGTTCAGCGCGTCGATCTTGCCGCGATTGTTGTCGATGCAGACGACGTCGTGTCCGAGCTCCGCCAGACACGCGCCGCTGACGAGCCCGACATAGCCGGTGCCGACGATGGCGATCCGCACATTCATGGTTATCCCCGTGATTGGTTGAACGACGCCTGGTATTACTTGTTCGCCACGAGCGGCAGCTCCTGACGGAACCACCGCACCGCATGCTCGACCATCGGCTCGATCCCGGCGAAGCGCGGGCGCCAGCCGAGCACGAGCGCGGCTTTCGTCGCGTCCGCATACAGCGCCGGCGGATCGCCGGGGCGGCGCGCGGCCATGACGGTCGGCACGCGCGATCCGGTCGCCGTTTCGACCGCGCGTACGAGCTCGAGCACCGACGTGCCCGTGCCCGTACCGAGATTCAGCGCGACGCTGTTGCCGCCACGGCACAGATACGCGGTGGCCTTGACGTGCGCATCGGCGAGATCGCTCACGTGCACGTAGTCGCGCACGGCCGAGCCGTCGGGCGTCGGATAGTCGGTGCCCATCACCGTGAACGGGCGGCCGGTACCCAGCGCCGCGCGGATCGCGAGCGGCAGCGCATGCGTTTCGGGTTCATGGTTTTCGCCGAGCAGGCCGTCCGGGTCCGCGCCCGCTGCATTGAAGTAGCGCAGCGCGACCCACTGCAATCCGTAGGCGCGCTCGAAGTCGGCCGCCATCCGCTCCATCGCGTACTTCGTGAAGCCGTACGGGTTGATCGGATGCTGCGGCGTGTGTTCGCAGATCGGCAGCGCATCGGGAATCCCGTACGTCGCACACGACGACGACAGCACGATCCGGCCGACGCCGGCCGTCCGCATCGCGTTCAGCAGCGTGCAGGTGCCTGTCACGTTCGTCGCGTAATAGCGATCGGGCGCGAGCACCGATTCGCCGACGTACGCGAGCGCCGCGAAGTGAATCACGATGTCGGGCCGATGTGCGGCGAGCGCGCGGCCGAGCGCGTCGCGGTCGAGGATGCTGCCGACGACGAGCGGCCCCCAGCGCACCGCGTCGCGATGGCCGGTGGACAGATCGTCGTACGCGACCGGCGCATGGCCGGCCTCCGCGAGCGCCTTGCACGTATGGCTGCCGATATAGCCGGCGCCGCCTGTGACGAATACTTTCATGCGGCCGCTCCGGTCATCTGCAGCATCGGCGCGATCCACAGTTCGCGGGCGAAGTAGTCGACGGTGCGGCGCAGCCCCTCGTCGAGATCGACGCATGGCCGCCAGCCGAGCTCGGTCGCGGCGACCGAGATGTCGGGGCGACGCTGATGCGGATCGTCGATCGGCAGCGGGCGGAACACGATCTCGGATGGCGAGCCGGTCAGCGCGAGCACCTTCTGCGCGAGCTCGATCATCGTGAATTCGACCGGATTGCCGATGTTGACCGGCATCCCGACGTTGCGCTCGGCGCCCATCAGGCAGAAGAAGCCGTCGATCAGATCGCTGACGAAACAGAACGAGCGCGTCTGCAGGCCGTCGCCGTAGATCTCGAGCGGCTCGCCGTTCAATGCGCCGACGATGAAGTTCGACACGACGCGGCCGTCGCGCGGCGACATCCGCGGCCCGTACGTATTGAAGATGCGTGCGACGCGCACGTCCACGCCGTACGTGCGGTAGTAGTCGTAGCAGAGCGCCTCGGCGGCGCGCTTGCCTTCGTCGTAGCACGCGCGCGGGCCGATCGTATTGACGTTGCCGCGATACGTTTCCATCTGCGGATGCACGCTGGGGTCGCCGTAGATTTCGCTCGTCGAGGCCTGGAACACGCGCGCGCCGGTCTTGCGGGCGAGCGCGAGGCAGTGGTTCATGCCGAGCACGTTCGTCATCATCGTGTGGACCGGATCGTGCTGATACGTCGGTGGCGATGCCGCGCAGGCGAGATTCCAGATCTCGTCGACCTGCAGCTGCGGCAGGCCAAGCGTGACGTCGGCTTTGAGGAACTCGAAACGACCCGACGCCTTCAGGTCGGCGACGTTCAGCTTGCGTCCCGTCAGCAGACTGTCGACGCAGACGACGTGCGCGCCCTCGACGACGAGGCGTTCGCATACATAGCTGCCGAGAAATCCGGCGCCGCCCGTCACGAGCACGCGCTGGCCGACGCGCGTCTCGATCGCTACCCGGTCATTCATGGTCTTCTCCTTCGTCGCACATCGCCGGGAGCCGGACAGCGAGCGCTGCGGCGCACGCGCGCACGATGCCTGCGTCGCCGCAGGGACGCCGTGCCGGCACGTGCCGTTGCTGCTCCGCTGATGTCGACGAAGCGCCATGAACGACGCTTCGATTGCGCAGACTTCCCCGTTGATGCTGGGCCGACGCACGCGTCGTCCGTTCGCTGATGGTCTTCATTGCCGCTTCCCCGACGTGGCTTATGAGCGGGCGGCTGCCGCCCGTTTTTCGGGTCGTGCAGGCCGCCTGCCTGAACCGGACATGAGGCAAGCCGCATGCCAACCGCGATGCGGCTGCGGTCCGGCCGTCGCCGTGCCTGCGCCGACGTGTCGTTGCGCGCGCAGCGGGCGGCGCGGCACGCGCGCTTGTTTCATGCGTGTATCGTGGGGACAGGATGGGCGTGCGGCGCGATGCGCGCATTCGGGCGAACCGGCACCATTCGGCATGCGCCGCGCCAAGGCGCGCAGCACGACATGCGACGCCACGCGTGCCGAATGCGGATGTTTCAAAGTTGAGATTCGAACCGCGCTGGAGCACGGAAAGTGTTCATTGGATGCAACGCGGGATCTGCGATTCGAGATCGACGATGCGTCATCGATCGGTACGCAAAGTCGCCCACGCGACGATTCGATCCGAATTGATCTACGTCAATTCATTGGAGTCGCCGTTATGTGGGAAAGCGCGCTGATCGATGGGCGAATTTCGGTTTTGCGCCGATTTGTTTCGATCGATTTTCTCGATTCGACCGCGCCGTGTTTTCACGAATGAATCAAATGCGCGCGGCGTGGCGCGATGTGCGTGCGTCGTTCGCACGCCGAGGCCGGCGACGCGGCGGTTTTCGGTCCGGCCGTCCGCCTCCGGTTTTCATTCGTGTGCACGCAAGCGCGACGTCGTGCGCGCGCGGCGACCGATTGGCTTGCCGCGCGCGGCGTACCGCGCGAGCGACGCAGGCGTGCGCATCTCAAGTTTGAAACACTTGTTCCGACGACGGCGTGCGCGCGTCGCGCCAGCCGATTTCTCAGCCTTTTCCCGCCATTGCTTCGCCGCGCTTGACGATCGCCGGCGGCGCGCGGCCGTTATTGCGATACATTCCTGAAACAAAAAGCGCCATTCCCGACGGCGCGCCCGCGCGTTGCGGCGAGAGGCCGCGCGCAGCGTCCGATGGCACAACGCATGGCACGCGGTTTGCGGTATGGGACGCACCGGCGAGCGGTCGACGCGACGCGACAAAGATGTGGGGCGACCAACTCGTCAATAAGCCAGTCGGGGAAACGGCGATGAAGACCAACAGCAGTAGCTTGATCCGCGCGATTCACGCGCAACAGTGGGGAAGTCGAAAGAATCGGGGTATTGCTCGCGACGCGGTGCCAGCTTCGCGGGTCTCTGCTCGCCGATTCGACGGCATCCGCGTGCTCCGGCTCCTGGAGCGCTTGCCGTTCGCGGCGGCGCTCGAGCGCATCCGGTGTCGCGCTCCATTCCGCTCGCTCCGCAGCGCCGGCCCGTTCATTCCGAACGGCCCGATACCGTTCCGTGTTCGACCGTGCCGCGCGATACCAAGCGCGCCGCCCGCATGCCGGCGTCGGCCCGACTAGGCCGCGTACCGTCGCACGCTTTTCCGGAACCCGTTCCGTCGATCGCTCAGGGAGAAACCATGCCGCCTGATCGCAATGGAGGACCGCGCGCGCCCGGCTGAACAGCGCGTTCCGGCACGGCCGGATTTCATCGTACCGATTCTGTTTCGCCCGTTTTCGATTCGCATCGCACTGTCGTATTCAGGCAGTCGCCCGGACGATATTCGAAAAAGGCGGAATGGGGCAGTGCGCGCGATTAAAGGCGGTATGAATTAAGGTGTTTTCGAATTGGTTTTAATGTTCAGCAAACTAATCGAAAACACCTAACAAAGATATTTGGACAACTGAACAACGTGAAACTACACTTCGGCTGACCAAAAATAGATAAGCAAATAGATTTAAAGGAATGTGAATACGGTTAATTAAAAAGTAATCCTGTTCGAAGGGATTGCTTGAAGCAGGGACGGTTGTCGGCGTGCGACCTTCCCTGCCTGTTCCGTCCACGCCGTTATGGAGTCGACCATGAAGAAGCTTCTGATTGCAGCAGCAGTTCTGGCGGTTTCGGGTGCAGCGTTCGCAGGTGGCGGCACGGTTTCGAGCAGCAGCTCGTCGAGCGTCGGCGGCACGTCGGCCGGCGTCGTCGGGTT
Source organism: Burkholderia sp. HMSC10F09 (assembly GCF_001806955.1). Lineage (NCBI taxonomy): Bacteria > Pseudomonadati > Pseudomonadota > Betaproteobacteria > Burkholderiales > Burkholderiaceae > Burkholderia > Burkholderia sp. HMSC10F09. Next base: position 2,079 of record NZ_KV786831.1, on the reverse strand, counting down.
CGGCCACTTCACCGCGACCGATTCGGGCTCGGCGCTCGGCGCAGCCGGCGCAACCGCCGGCTATGGCGGCAGCAGCTCGATCTCGTACACGAACCATACGAATACGTCGACGGTCGGCGGCTACGGCTTCGGCGGCGCACAGGCCGGCGGCCAAAGCGGCGCGAATGCTGGCTCGATCGGCTGGACGACGTTCCACCACTAAGTCGCGGCGCGTAGCGTTCGTCATTGGCTGGTGGCAGCGAGTGCCGGTTTCGCCCGATGCGGGCGGGGCCGGCCCGCTACCGCCAAACTTCCTCACAGCAAGGAATTGCTATGAAAGCCAACGTCATTTTAGCGACAGCGCTCACCGCCATTTCATCGGTCGTATGGGCGGCCGGTTCGACGACCAATCAGACACAGTCCGTCGCGGCGGGCGTGTCCGGATCGGTACTGGTCGGCTCCGGCAGCTATACGAGCAACTCGAATTCGGTAGCGGGCGCGAACGCAGGAAGTACCGTGACACCCGCCGGTTCCGCCGGCACGGCATCCGCCTTTCACAACTCGACCTCGACGGCCAGCGGTTCGGGCACGAACGGGGGCGCGTTTGCGGCAGGCGGCGGTATCGGTGCCGCAGGCTCGTACGGCGGAAACAGCAGCACGAATGTGAACGCGAATGCATTGTCGGGAGGGGTGACCGCCACGATCGTTCTCGGCGCAAACCACTACACGGCAACGGGGGCGAACGATCAGGGCAACGCGAACGGGTGGGCGGGGGCCGTTTCCGGTCCCGGCGGCTCGGGCACGATCGCGGGCTCGAATCACTTCAACTCGTCGACCGTGTGGAGTACCGGCCCGGCCGGCTCGCCGTCCGCCTCGGGCGGCAGTCAGGCAGGTTCAGGCGCGAACGCAGGCAGTCATTAGCAGGAGATGTGGGGGGACCAGTTTCGCAGTGACGCTGGTCTCTTTTCCCGCATTGTTGTCACGTTAGGTAAGGAGTTGGCATGAAGCACAAACTGATTGCCGCCGCTCTGATGCTCGCGTCTTTGACGGCGTATGGCGCTGACCGTGCTGCCGAGGACGTGCAATCGAATATGCAGACGTCAAACGACCTTGCCCAGACAACCAAACCGTCAGAACAACAAACGCTTTCGGCGGGCGGTGCCATCGGCGGACCGACTTCCCAGCAATGGCAGGGAATGGCGGACGGCTCGTGGTCCCAGCTCGGCAGCGGCTGGAAACAGTTCGGGGAAGCGGGAAAAGCTGAAGTCATTCAGGGGAATTAGCACGGTTGCCTGGGTGGGAGGTCAATCCTCGTCCGGAGAGTGAAATGAACAGCAACAAGATCAAGGTGGCATGTGCGGCGTTGTTCGCGATGACCACGATCGGTACCCACGCGCAAACGGCCGACTCGAACTCGGGTTCGCAGTCGTCGAGCACGGCAACGGCAGTCAGCCTGGGTGGCGGCTCGAGCATCAGCACGAACAACAACACGAACAACAACACGACCACGTCGACTTCGCGCGGCGGCAATGCCACCAGCACGAGCGGGGTTCGGGGCAGCGGCAATTCGAACGTGCAGGTGAACGTGACGATGCCGTCCGCGGCGAGCGGCGGCCTGAATCAGCCGCAGGGCGTCAATACGCTCGCGTCGGCCGGCGCACCGGGCACGAGTCCGTACAACACGCAGACGACCGAAAACGTCAATTATTCCGGCACGCAGACGATCAAGACCAACCCGGCGATCCAGGCACCGGGCCTCACGACCACGCTGTCCGACACCTGCATGGGTTCGGTGAGCGTCGGCGTGTCGTTCCCGGGATTCGGCGCGACGGGCGGCACGACGCTCGTCGACCAGGCCTGCGTGCGTCGTCTCGATGCGCGCGAATTCCGTGCGATGGGCCTGACCGACGTCGCACTCGCGCTGCTCTGCCAGAGCGATGCGAACCGGCGCGCGGTCGAAGCCACCGGCCATCTGTGCCCGGGCACGACCGCACCGCTCGCGCGCTCGAACGTCGCGCCGTCGGCGGAAGCGACCGTCGCCGACGACATCAAGTACCGCGATCCGCTCGCGCGCAGCCGCCTCGGCCTGCCGCCGCTCGA
>NZ_KV786830.1:0-543 GCF_001806955.1 Burkholderia sp. HMSC10F09 | reverse complement strand
GGCCGTGCCGGACGCCGCGTCCGCGCTCGATGCCGCAGCAGCCGACGACGCACCGGCGTCGTCCGGCGCACGCGGCGTGACGGGCGCGGTCGGCGCAGGAACAACCGGCGCCGTCGTTGCGGCCGGCTTGCCGATGCCGTGCTTCTGCAGCTCCATCAGCACGCGATTTTTCAGTGCAAGCAGCTGCTGCAGGCTAGACGGCCGCGGCTGCGACGCGGCGGCCGCAGGCGCCGCACCGGCCGGCGCGCGCGCGCCGGATGTCGGCTGCACGGTTTGGGACGATTGCGCGGTCGCGTCGCTCGCCGACGACGGCGCCGGCTGAATCGCGCCGCTCCACATGTGCGGACCGCTCGCACCGGCCGCCGCCGCGGCCGCGGACGCCGTATCGGCCGCGGACGCACCGTGCGCGGCCGCCGCGTCCGACGACGGCGCGACGAACGACGCACCGGCCGGGGCGCTCGCGCCATGCGCGGTGCCCGATGCAGCCGGATGCTGAATCGGCGCGGCCGCCGAGGCCGCCGATGCACCGTGCGCAGCCGACGC
>NZ_KV786829.1:0-2433 GCF_001806955.1 Burkholderia sp. HMSC10F09 | reverse complement strand
CGCGTTCCCCGGTAATCCTCGATGAACCAAATTTTGTCCATACTGCGCGTCTCCTCACGGATTTTCGAATGGTCGTGCTAAAACGCATCGTAGCGGGTCGCCCGTCGCGAGACAACAGGGTTAGACGTCCCCTTCGAACGGGGGACGATGCTCGCTCGACGCGCGTGCGTCCGTTCGCTCAGGCGGGTTCGACTTCGACCAGACAGTCGTAGAACGTCGCCGAATTGCCGAGATCGGTCAGCGCCTGGCTCGTGACCTCGTTCGCGTTGCGGCCGTCGGGCGACAGCTTCTTCCACCAGATCGACAAGCCGACGACGAGCCCCGCACGCGCGCGGTCCGTCACTCTCGCGACGGCCTGCATCGATCCGCGGTCGTTGAAGATGCGCACGAGATCGCCGTCCGCAATGCCGCGCGATGCGGCGTCCGCCGGGTGCATGTCGAGGTGCGGCTGCCCTTCCGTGCTGCGCAGGCTCTCGACGTTGACGAACGTGCTGTTCAGGAAGTGGCGCGCCGGCGGCGAAATCATCGCGAGCGGGTAACGGGCCGCGAGCTCCGGCGCCGCTTCGGCCGACTCGAAAGGCGGCAGATAGTCGGGCACCGGATCCAGACCCATTTGCTCGAGCCGCGCGCTGTAGAACTCGCACTTGCCGGACGGCGTGCGGAACCCGCCGTTTGCAAACGGCGCATCGGGCAATTTCAGCTTCAGCCAACCTTCGCGCTTCAGCGTGTCCCAATCGCTGTCGAGCGAAGGGTCGTCCCATCGAAGCGCCGCGCGCGCAACTTCCTCGTCGGAGTGATAGAGCGCCGGCTCGTCGAGCCCCATGCTGCGCGCGATGCCGCGGAAGATTTCCGTGTTCGGCCGTGCCTCGCCCACGGGCGGAATGGCCGGCAGGTTCGCCATCACGTAGGTGTGCCCGTACGATTTGTGGACGTCCAGGTGCTCGAGCTGCGTCGTCGCCGGCAGCACAATATCGGCGAAATCGACGGTATCCGTTTTGAAATGCTCGAGAACGACGGTGAACAGGTCTTCGCGTGCGAACCCGGCCGCGACCTTCGACGAGTCGGGTGCGACGGCAACGGGATTCGAGTTGTAGACGATCACCGCCTCGATTTTCGGACCGAACGCCGCATCGCCCGGGTGCAGCAGCGCATCGCCGATCGCATTCATGTTGATGATGCGCGGCAGCTTGTGCGGCCAGCCGGGGATCAGATCCGGGCGCAACAACGCGGGCTGATTGATTGGCGCGAATTCCGACGACGACAGCAGCAGGCCGCCCGCGCGGTCGCGCCAGGCACCGGTCAGCGCGGGCAGGCTGGCGATCGCGCGCACCGCATTGCCGCCGCCGCGCACGCGCTGCATACCGTAATTAAGGCGGATCGCTGCCTTGCGCGTCGCGCCGTAACGGCGGGCAAGATCGATCAGTTCCGACCCATCGATACCGCAAATCTGCGCGACGCGCTCCGGCGGATACGACAGCGCGCGCGCCTTGAGTGCGTCGAATCCGAGCGTATGGTCGGCGATGTAATCGTGATCGAGCAGATTCTCGGTGATCAGCACGTGCATCATGCCGAGCGCGAATGCCCCGTCGGTGCCGGGCTTCAGCGCGATGTGCTGGTGGCACTTTTCGGCGGTCAGCGACCGATACGGATCGATCGCGACGAGCCGCGCGCCACGCCGCTTGGCTTCCTGCGCGCGGGTCCAGAAATGCAGGCTCGATGCGATCGGATTGGCGCCCCAGATCAGGATCAGTTCGCTTTCCTCGAAATGCTCGAGATGCATTCCGACGCTGGCGCCATAAGTGAAGCGCAGGCCGGCGGCGCCGGCCGCCGCGCAGATCGTCCGCTCGAGGCGGGACGCGCCGATCTTGTGGAAGAAGCGCTGTGCGATGCCTTCGCCCTGCACGAGACCCATCGTTCCCGCATAGCTGTACGGCACGATCGCTTCGGGCGCGCGCGTCGCAATGTCCCCCAAACGGCGACCAATTTCGTCGAACGCCTCGTCCCAACTGATCGGCGCGAAGCGCCCTTCGCCTTTCGCGCCGATGCGCTTCAGCGGCACGGTAAGACGGTCCGGATGATGAACACGCTCCGCATATCGGCTGACCTTCGTGCAGAGGACGCCTTGCGTCGGCGGATGGTCGGGGTCGCCTGCGACTTTGATCGCCCTTCCGTTCTCGACAGTCACGCGCATGGCGCACGTATCCGGACAATCATGCGGGCAGACGGCCCGAGCAACGTGGGTGGCGGCGCTCATTGTTGTGGGTGCGAAGATGGGGATTCGCAAATTTTACGTGGACCTGCCGGATAAAGCGCTCATTCCGTACAGGTCGCGGGCTTTATTTGAAGATGGGGCTAGGCGGGCCGGTCGGAGGAGAAGAATCGGAGATCGCAGCGGCGCATTTGGCCGGCGCTCGGGCCGACAGCGCATTTCCG
>NZ_KV786828.1:3747-4879 GCF_001806955.1 Burkholderia sp. HMSC10F09 | reverse complement strand
GACACGATCATCACGTCGCCGTCGGCCGGCGCGTCGGGCGCGGTCATGCAGAGCCGCCACGGCGCAGCGGCGCGCGGCCAGTCGCCGAGCCGCGCGCGGATGCGTTCGGCCGCTTCGGCGAGCTCGTCCGCGGGCGGCCAGAAGGCGTCGGCAAAGCGCGCGCTCATGCGCCGCCTCCGTCCTGATGCCAGAACGGCATGCCGACGACCGGCGTGCTCGCGTGCGCGGTCTCGCGTGCGTCCATCGGGCCGGCGAGATACGCGGCGCGGCCGGCCTCGACGCCCTGCGCGAACGCGCGCGCCATGATTTCCGGGTGCGTCGCCTGCGACACGGCCGTATTCAGCAGCACGCCGTCGAAGCCCCACTCCATCACCTGACACGCGTGCGACGGCACGCCGAGCCCCGCGTCGACGATCAGCGGCACATCGGGCAGCCGCTCGCGCAGCACACGCAGGCCGTATGGATTGACGACGCCCTTGCCGGTGCCGATCGGCGCGCCCCACGGCATCAGCGCCTCGCAGCCGACGTCAAGCAGGCGGCGGCCGATCACCAGATCCTCGGTGCAGTACGGCAGCACCTTGAAGCCGTCCTTGATCAGTTGCGCGGCCGCCTCGATCAGCCCGACCGGATCCGGCTGCAGCGTGTAGTCGTCGCCGATCAGTTCGAGCTTGATCCAGTCGGTTTCGAATACTTCGCGCGCCATGTGCGCGGTGGTCACGGCCTCGGCGACGGTCTGGCAGCCGGCCGTGTTCGGCAGCAACGGCACCGCATGGCGCTTCAGCAGATCGAAGAAGCCGGCTTCGGCCGTGCCGCCCGTCATCTGGCGGCGCAGCGCGACCGTGACCATGCCCGGCCGCGACGCGGCGATCGAATCGGACAGCGACTGCAGCGACGGATAGCGCGACGTGCCGAGCAGCACGCGGCTTGCGAAGGTTTCGCCGTACAGCGTCAGCGCGTCGGCGGGGGTGAGGGACGTCATGTCGTTTTCCTGGAAGAGCGGGACGAACCGGCGGCGTTCAGCCGCCCGCGACGGGGTGCACGACGTCGAGCCGGTCGCCCGCCGCGAGCGTGCGCGCCGCGTGCTGCGTGCGCGCGACGAAGTTGCCGTTCACCGCGACCGCGTACGGCGGGG
>NZ_KV786828.1:0-3727 GCF_001806955.1 Burkholderia sp. HMSC10F09 | reverse complement strand
GCGCGCCGTACGCGGCCAGCGCGTCGGCGACCGTCGCGCCGTCGGGCAGCGTCAGGGTCTGTTGGTTGATCTGGATGTCCATGAGGCTTCGTCGGAATCGGGCGGCGGCGTGCGTCAGGCCGGCTGGCGCGCGTCGTCGCGGTGATGAAGGAGCGTCGGCCAGCGCGCCGCGTCGCGCCATGCGGCGAACGCGTCGGGATCGCGCAGCGTGCCGTCGAGCGCGGCCTGCGCGAGCGCGACGGCCGCGTGCGCGACTTCCGGCGCGATCATGAAGCCGTGCCGGTACAGGCCGTTGACGGCCAGCGTCGATGCGCCGTCCCAGATCACGGCCGGGCGATGATCGGGCAGCGTCGGCCGGCACTGCGCGTTCAGCTCGAGGATGCGCGCCTCGCCGAATGCGGGATGCACGGAGAACGCGGCGCTCAGCAGCTCGAGCGCGGAACGCACGCTCACGGGCGACATGTCCTCGCCCTCCACTTCCGTCGCGCCGATCACATAGAGATCGTCCTGCTTCGGCGCGATGTACAGCGGGTAGCGCGGATGCAGCAGCCGCACCGGGCGCGTGAGCCCGATGCCGGGCGCATGCACGCGCGCGACTTCGCCGCGGATGCCGCGCAACGCCGGCAGCGCCGGTTTCGCGCCGAGCCCGCGGCAGTCGATCGTGAAATGCGCAGCCGGCAGGTGGGCGTCGTCGACCGCCGCGTGCCAGTGCGTGTCGACGCCGCGTTCGGCGAGCCCCGCGGCGAGCGCGCGCAGCGCCTGCCGGTTGTCGAGCTGACCTTCGCGCGGCAGCAGCAGGCCGCGTGCGAAACGGCCCGCGAGCGCGGGCTCGGCCGCGTCGACCTGCGCACCCGAGAGCGTGACGAAGCCACCGTCGAACAGGTCGGCCGGCGCATTCGCGCGCACGCGGCGCTCGAACAGCGGCGCTTCCGCGCGGTCGGCGTGATGCCAGACGACGAGCGTGCCGTGCTGCTGGAAGAACACCGGTTCGGGCAGTTCGGCGAGCCACTGCGGCCAGCGCGCCAGCGACGCGGCGCCGAGCTCGGTGATCAGCAGTTCGGCGCTGGCCGCTTCGGCGAGCGGCGCGAGCATCGCGGCCGCGATCCACGCCGCCGAGCGCTCGCCGTCCGGGCCGCCGCGCTCGTACAGCGCGACGCGATGCCCGTCGCCCGCGAGCCGCCACGCGATCAGCCGGCCGACGAGGCCGCCGCCGAGGATCGCGAAGTCGGGCCGCGAATCGTGAACGTTCATCGCGCGCCCTCCGCGCCGCCCGCCCGCGCGCGCCCGGCGCACGCCGACGCATGCGGCGAAGCGGCGCGCGAACCCGCGCGACAGACTGAAACAACTGAAGATTGATCGGTCATCGGTTCCTTCCGTAACGCGCGACGCGCGTACCCAAAAGGACGAAACCGGCGGCAAAGGCCGGCCGGGCGGGACTCGGGCGCTGACAATGGGATGGCAGCCAGCGCGGCCCGGCGGGATCAGAAACTTCCCTCGCCGGTATTACCCGGATCGGGTGCGAAGGGTCTTTCTCAGCCTCGCCGCGCCGCCCGGAACACCGTCGGCCGCGCACGAAGCACCCCTGTTTCGTCGTCGGCCATTAGACCATAAAAGCGGAAAACGTCGCAAACTGTCCCCGTTCGGCAAATCGACGTCGCGCGGCGCCGCTCTGGCACAATGCCCGGCAGGCCGGCCGCGCGAGCGGCCGGTTGTTGCGCCACCGCCGGCCTTTAAGTGCCGTTTAAGACGCGCGGGTCACCATCCGGACGCCCGCCGTCGGCGAGCACTCGTCCCGGCATGCCGTCTCGCGGCGCGCGCCCGGCTTCGCCCGGCCCGTGCGCCGGCCACTCATCAGGAAGCACATGACCCAATCGATCGATCCCGTCCGCTCCGCCTCCGACGCGCCGCAGGACGAGCGCCCGGTATCCGCATGGAGCCTCATCAAGCCCTACTGGGTGTCGTCCGAATGGAAAGTCGCGTGGGCGCTGCTCGTCACGATCATCGCGATCAATCTCTGCGTCGTCTGGATCAACGTCCAGCTGAACAAGTGGAACGCGCAGTTCTATAACGCGCTGCAGACCAAGAACGTGCACGATTTCCCGCATCTGATGATGCAGTTCTCGATGCTCGCGTTCGGCTTCATCATCCTCGCGGTGTACGGGCTGTACTTGCGGCAGATGCTCGGCTTCCGCTGGCGCCAGTGGCTGACCGACCGCTTTCTCGGCGAATGGCTCGGCGACCGCGCGTTCTACCGCATCGAACGCGACCGCCTCGCCGACAACCCCGACCAGCGCGTGGCCGACGACCTGCAGGCGTTCGCGACGACCACGCTGTCGCTGTCACTCGATCTGCTCTCGACGGTCGTCACGCTCGCGTCGTTCATCACGATCCTCTGGACGCTCGGCGGCGCGCTGACGCTGTCGCTCGGCGCCACGCCCGTCTCGATCCCCGGCTACATGGTGTGGGCCGCCGCGCTCTACGCGGTGGTCGGCTCGCTCGTGATCCAGAAGGTCGGCCGGCCCCTCGTGTCGATCAACTACCAGCAGCAGCGCGTCGAGGCGGACTTCCGCTTCGGGCTGATCCGCGTGCGCGAGAATGCCGAGCAGATCGCGTTCTACGACGGCGAAGACACCGAAAACCGCAATGCGCAGGGCCTCTTCCTGCGCATCCGCGACAACTGGTGGCGCGTCATGAAATACACGAAGCGCCTGACGTTCGTGAACGCGTTCTACGGACAGATCGCGATCATCTTCCCGTTCGTCGTCGCAGCGCCGCGCTACTTCGCGGGCGCCTTCACGCTCGGCGTGCTGATGCAGATCTCGTCCGCATTCGGCACGGTCAGCGATTCGTTCTCGTGGTTCCTCAACAGCTATCGCACGCTGGTCGAGTGGCGCGCGACCGTCAACCGTCTGCGCGAATTCAAGCGCGTGATGCGCACCTCGCATCTGAAGGAAAGCCTGTCGCCCGCGACCGAGCACGGCGGCATCAACCTGCACTATGTGAATGCCGCGAAGCTGTCGACGTCGTCGCTGAAGCTCGCACTGCCAAACGGCAACGCGCTCGCCAACATCGGCAGCGTGACGATCGAGCCGGGTTCGCGCTGGCTCGTGGTCGGCAAGTCGGGCTCCGGCAAGAGCACGTTCATGCGCGCGCTCGCCGGGCTGTGGCCGTTCGGCGACGGCGCGATCGACGCACCGGTCGGCGCGCGCATGATGTTCGTCCCGCAATCGAGCTATCTGCCGATCGGCACGCTGAAGGCGGCGCTCGCCTATCCGTCGGCGCCCGATGCGTTCGGTGACGACGCGTGCCGCGACGCGCTGCGCGCATGCCACCTCGAAGACTACGTCGACCGGCTCGACGAAACCGCGCACTGGACGCGCGTGCTGTCGCCCGGCGAACAGCAGCGTCTCGCCGGCGCGCGCGTGCTGCTGCACAAGCCCGACTTCCTGTTCCTCGACGAAGCGACGAGCGCGCTCGATGCCGACAACGAGGCGCGGCTCTATCGCCTGTTCGCCGAGCGGCTGCCGAAGGCCGCGATCGTCAGCATCGCGCACCGCGAATCGCTGGCCGCGTTCCACGGCGGTACGATCAACGTCGAGCGCGTGAACGACAGCGACAAGGTGGCCGCGTGAGCGCGCGCGCGGCGCGCATCGCACTGATCACCGGCGCCGGTTCGGGGATCGGCGCGGCGCTCGCGCGCCGGCTCGCCGCACCGGGCGTCGCGCTC
>NZ_KV786827.1:0-7463 GCF_001806955.1 Burkholderia sp. HMSC10F09 | reverse complement strand
GGAGCATCCGGCGCGCCGCGCGGCACGCCGCAACCGGCCGGCGCACGCGGCGGTCCGGCGCCGGGCACGTTCTGGTCGCATGGATACGCGGTCGCGGCCGATTATCTGACCCATCTCGCGAGCCGCGCCGGCATCGCCGATGCGCGCGGCAAGGCGCTCGTCGCGCTGGCGGCGCTCGTCGCGCTGGCCGCCATCGCCGCCAGCCGTGGCGGTCCGCTCGCGTGTCTCGCCGCGCTCGCCTGCGGCATCTCGGTGTTCGGCGTGTGGCTCGCGTCGCGAATTCAGCGGCGCCGGCTGAAGATCGTCCGGCAGATTCCGTCGTTTCTCGACGGGATCGTGCGGCTCGTGACGCTCGGCAACAGCGTGCCGGCCGCATTCCAGGCCGCGTTGCTGACGACCGAGGAGCCGCTGCGCGGATGCCTCGACCACGTGTCGCGGATGTTGCGCGGCGGTGTCGAAATCGATCGCGCGATGCTGCATATCGCGAAGATCTACCGGACCGAGGAGTTCGAGCTCGTCGGTTCGGTGCTGCGGTTGTCCGTCAAATACGGCGGCCGCGCGGACGTGATGCTCGAACGCATGGCCGTGTTCATGCGCGATCTCGAACAGGCCGAGCGCGAACTGACCGCGATGTCGGCCGAGACACGGCTGTCGGCATTCGTGCTCGTGATGCTGCCGATCGCGATCGCGAGCTTCGTGATCATGACGAACCCGCAGTATCTGCACGGGATGTGGAACGACCCGAGCGGGCAAATGCTGCTCGTGATCGCGTTCCTGCTTCAATTGTTCGGCAGTATCTGGCTGTATCGAATGGCTCGACTGAGGTGATGCAATGACGGCTACCCAGATCGGCGCGTTGGCGCTCGCACTCGGCGCATTCGGCCTATTGCTGCTCGGGATCGCTGCGTTGCGGCGCGCGAGCGCGACCTCGCGTGCCGAGCGCGCGCTGAACGATGCGCTCGACCGGCGGATGGCCGCGCTCGAAGCGGCGCGCACACGCCCCGCAGGCGAAGAGGATGCCGCTGCGAAACCCGATGCGCGTCGCAGTCAGCGTGTCGAACGCTTGCTCGAGCGGCTGTCGGCGGCCGGCATGCGCTGGCTCGACACAGGGCTCGGCAAGCACGTCGTCGCCGAAGAGGACCGCCGGCTCCTCGAGCAGTGCGGCTACGTCGATGCGCGCACGCGCGGCTTGTTTCTGAGCGCGCGGCTCGCGATGGGCGTCGGGCTGCCGCTGCTGTTCGCGATCGTGGCGAGCGGCCGTGTGAGCGGCGGGTACTGGATGATCGGCATGTGCGCGGCGTTCGGGGTCGGCTTCATGCTGCCGAAGCTTTACATCCGGCGTCGCGCGGCGGCGCGGCGACAAAGCGTCGGCAACGAATTGCCGTTGCTCGTCGACATGCTGCGTCTGCTGCAGGGCGTCGGGCTGTCGCTCGATCAAAGCCTGCAGGTCGTGACGAACGATTTTCGCGGAATGCTGCCCGTGCTGTCGTCGGAAGTCGGCATCGCGCAGCGGCAGTTCGCGGCGGGACGCACGCGCGAGCAGTCGTTGCAGCGGCTGTCGAGCGGCTTCGACAACGAGGATTTGCGTGCCGTCGTGCGCTTGATGATTCAGGTCGACAAGCATGGCGGCGCGGTGCAGGAGCCGCTGAAGCAATTCGGCGACCGGCTGCGCGAGACGCGCCGCGCGCTGCTGCGCGAGCGGATCGGTCGATTGACGGTGAAGATGACCGGCGTGATGGTGCTGACGCTGTTGCCCGCGCTGCTGATCGTGACGGCCGGGCCCGGGATGCTCGCGGTGATGCGCGCGCTGTCGCCGCACCATTGACGGACGGAAGGAAAGAACGATGAAGCGGATCAGCCAGACGATGCGATGCGCGGGCGCGGCGGCGGCAGCGCTGCTGCTCGGCGCGTGCGCGACGAAGGACAGCGGCTACGGCGTCAACGCACAGACCGAGCGCGCGGCGCTGCTGCAGGCGGCCGACCAGAAGCAGGCGGTGCCCGATACGCCGGCGATGTATCTGGGATTGATTCAACGGATGCAGACGCAGGGACTGTACTACGCGTCGCTTGCGCATATCGATGCGTACGAGAAGGCGTACGGCGGCTCGCCGGACACGATCCTGCTGCGTGCGGATGCGCTTCGAATGACCGATCAGCCGGCCGCGAGCGCGGCCGCGTATACGCAGCTGCTGCAGACGCCGCTCGCCGCGCGTGGCTATCGCGGGCTCGGGCTGCTCGCCGGCGCGGCAGGCGATTTCGAGCGCGCGGTGCAGGCGCTGACGCGCGCGTCCGATCTTGCGCCGACCGATGCGTCGCTGCTGTCGGATCTCGCGTACGCGAAGCTGCGCAACGGCGATGTGGTCGGCGCGCGCGTGCCGCTGATGAAGGCGGTCGAACTGGATCAGCGCAATCCGAAGATCGTCAGCAACCTCGCGCTTTATCTGCTCGCGGCCGGGCGCTCGCAGGATGCGCAGCGGCTGATGAATCAACAGCGCTTGCCGGCCGACATCCGCAAGGACATCGCGAACGACGCCGCGAGGATCGCGGCGGCCGTGCGCGCCCAGCAGCGGGCGGTCGCGACGCCGCCGGTCGTGTCGCGTCGCGGTGCAACCGAGCCGATCACGCCGATGGCGAGCAATCTCGGTTACGACCAGACCGTGCCGCTGCTGCAACGGTTTGCACAATGAATGGACAGGCGGGGAACGACATGAACGGCAACAAGCGGCAGCGGAACGGGTGGGCGGTGCGGATCGCGCTGGCGGGCGCGATCGCGTGGACGGCAGCGGGCTCGGGCGTCGCGCGTGCGCAGGCGACCGCTTCGGACGTCGGGCGCTCGACGACGGAATGGCTGTCGATGCAGCGCGACAACCGCGCGGCGGCGCCGACGCAGCCGTTGCTCGGCGACGTCGCGTCGCTGGTTTATCAGCGGTATCTGGAATCGTTCAAGCACAAGATTCCGGAGTCGATGGGTTCGACGTTGAGTTCAAGCGGCATGTCGTCGTCACTCGGCGCGGGCGCTGCTCAATAGCGAGGTGAAGATGCGCTCGGATCCGCGGCGGCAAGACGGTTTTGCCCGGTCGCAACGCGCCGGCTCGAGAGCTCAGCGCGGCTCGGTGGCGGTCGTCGCGGCGATCTGGATTGCGGTCGCCCTCATCGTGCTGGGCTCGATCGACGTCGGAAATCTCTATTTTCAGCGGCGCGATTTGCAGCGCGTGGCGGACATGACCGCGCTCGCGGCCGTACAGAGCGTGAACGATTTGTGCCCGCAAACGGATACGACCGTGACCGCGTCGGGATCGAATGCCGTCGTGACGGCTGCATATCGGGGCGCCGCATTGAACGGCTTCGATGCGCAGGCATCGGGCAATTCGATGAGCATTGCATGCGGCCGCTGGGACGTGAGCGACTACGGTGCGGCCGCCGGTTATTTCGGAACGGCGACGAACCAGTTGAATGCGGTCCGGGTAGTGGCCACGAAGACCGTGCCGCTTTTTTTCATCGGCCCGCCCCGCACGATCAGCGCCGCGTCGACGGCGAAGGCGAGCAATATCGACACGTTTTCGATCGGCACGACGCTTGCGATGTTCGGCAGCAATCAGGATTGCGCCGGCAATAGCGTTTCAGCCGATCAGCGCAACACAGGGCTCGTCAATGCATTGCTCGGTGCGCTGCTCAATACGTCGCTGTCGCTCAATATCGGTTCGTATCAGGCGCTCGCGTGCACACGGGTGAAAGTCGGCGATCTGGTGAAGGCGCAAGTCGGCGCAGGTACCGTCGATCAGTTGCTGGCGACGAAGCTCACGCTGAACCAACTGGTATCGGTGATGGCGACGGCGTTGAAGAACACGTCGGTGGCAAACCTCGGCATCTATTCGTCGGCGAGTTCTGCCGCGCTCGATACGCTGGCGCACCTGACGCTTCCCGGCGGCCAGATTCCGATCGGCGACGCGAGCAATGCGCCGGGGCTGTTGTCGCTCGGCATCGCGAATACGCAGGCGGCGGCCGACGCATCGGTCAGCTTGCTCGATCTGCTGTTCACAGCTGCGGAGATCGCCAACGCGAATGCGAAAAGCCCGGCCGTCAACGTCAATACGGGACTCAATCTGCTCGGCCTCGCCCAGGCGACGCTGCAAGTGCAGGTCATTCGTCCGCCGACGATCGCGATCGGCGAGGGCGGCACGGATCCGTCGAAACCGGCCGGCACCTGGCGTACATCCGCTCACACGGCCGACGTCGCGGTCTACCTGAATATCGGCGTCGGGACATGGGATCTACTGAGCCTCCTCGGTATTTCGGCGCAGGTCCAGTTGCCGGTCTACCTCGAGGTCGCGCCCGGGACCGCGGTGCTAACGTCCACGAGTTGCGCCGCGACCGCCGCGGACAGCCGCGCGTATATCACTGCCACCCCCGGACTGCTGAACGCTTGCGTCGGCGACGCGCCGCTCAACAAGTACGGCATGATGGACGTATCGGGCGGCTACTCGTGCAGCAAGACGGCGACGCTGGTGAACGTCGACGTGCTCGGCAAGCTCGGCATCGCGACGCTCAACGCGACCGTTCCGGCGATCTCGGTTCCCGGCGTGGCGTCCACGGGCGGATCGTTGGTTTTCGACGGGATCAGCGGTAATTCCGATGACTATCAGAGCACGAGCTCCGGAGTGGGCCACGTATTGGCGAACGCGTTGAGTGGCCCCGTCGCAGCACTTTCAAGTTCGGCGGGGCTCGTCGTCAACGCGACGCTGCTCGGGATCCCGATCCGTGTGAGCACCGGGTTGATCGGGAATCTGCTCGCACTGCTGACTCAATCGACGCTGAATCCGATACTTGGAGCACTGGATCAGCTGCTCGTACCGTTGCTTCAGCTCCTTGGTGTTCAGGTCGGCGTAGCCACGGTGCACAATATGTCGCTGGCTTGCGGTGTCGCACAAACGGTAGGTAATTAAAGAAGCAGTTGAAACCGATGAGAACCCCCCCCGCAATCGAAGAACTCGACCTCTACGTCTGGGAAGGCAAGGCGGACATCGTCGACCGCGTCGCCCGATGCATGGCGAGCTTCGACGTCGAAGTGATCCGCGCCGACAACGCGGAGATCTCGCCCGAACGCGCCGCGTTGCGGCCGTCGCTCGCGATCATCAGCGTGACGATGATCGAAAGCGGCGCGGCGTTCCTGCGCGACTGGCAAGCCAACATCGGCATGCCGGTCGTCTGGGTCGGCGCCGCGCGCGATCACGACGCGTCGCAGTATCCGCCCGAGTACTCGCATATCCTCCCGCTCGACTTCACGTGCGCGGAACTGCGCGGCATGGTCGGCAAGCTCGTCACGCAATTACGCGCGCACGCCGCCGAAACGCTGCAGCCCTCGGTGCTCGTCGCGCACTCGGAATCGATGCAGGCGCTGCTGCGCGAAGTCGATACCTTTGCCGATTGCGATACGAACGTGCTGCTGCACGGCGAGACCGGCGTCGGCAAGGAGCGCATCGCGCAGTTGCTGCACGAAAAGCATTCGCGCTATCGGCACGGCGAATTCGTGCCGGTCAACTGCGGCGCGATTCCGGACGGCCTATTCGAATCGCTGTTCTTCGGACACGCGAAAGGCTCGTTCACCGGCGCGGTGGTCGCGCATAAAGGCTATTTCGAGCAGGCCGCCGGCGGCACGCTGTTTCTCGACGAAGTCGGCGATCTGCCGCTCTATCAGCAGGTGAAGCTGCTGCGCGTGCTCGAAGACGGTGCGGTGCTGCGTGTCGGCGCGACGTCGCCCGTCAAGGTCGATTTCCGTCTCGTCGCGGCGAGCAACAAGAAGCTGCCGCAGCTCGTGAAGGAAGGGCTGTTCCGCGCGGATCTGTATTACCGGCTCGCGGTGATCGAGCTGAACATTCCGTCGCTCGAGGAACGTGGCGCGGTCGACAAGATCGCGCTGTTCAAGTCGTTCGTCGCGGAGGTGGTCGGCGAGGAGCGGCTCGCGGAATTGCCGGATCTGCCGTACTGGCTTGCCGACGCGGTCGCGGACAGCTATTTCCCCGGCAACGTCCGCGAACTGCGCAATCTGGCCGAGCGCGTCGGCGTGACGGTGCGGCAGACGGGCGGTTGGGACGCCGCGCGGCTGCAGCGCTTGATCGCGCACGCACGCAGCGCCGCGCAGCCGGTGCCGGCGGAAAGCGCGGCGGAGGTGTTCGTCGACCGCAGCAAGTGGGACATGAACGAGCGCAACCGCGTGATTGCCGCGCTCGACGCGAACGGCTGGCGGCGCCAGGATACCGCGCAGCAACTGGGGATCAGCCGCAAGGTGCTGTGGGAAAAAATGCGGAAGTACCAGATATTCGACGAAGAGCCCGAGACCCGCGAAAGCGAGTAATTAATGAGATAAAATCGCGCTGAATTACAACAACTCGCGCGAGGAATAACACTTGAAGAGCCATGTTACGGGGTTGGGGCGGGCGTTCGTATTGCTCGCCGCGGTAGGAGGCATGCAGGGCGCGTACGCGCAAGGGCTCGCCGGCAATACGGCCTCGCCGGTGCAGCAGGCGTCGGCGCCGGTGGCTGCGATTCCTTCGGTCGATGCGCAGGGGCAGACGGCGGTGCAGGCCCAGGCCGGCGAGACGACCGGGCAAAGCACCGTCGACGAACTGCAGCGTCAGATTCAGGCGCATGCACTGACGGAGATGCGCACGAGCTACAACGGCAGCTACGGTTCGAGCCTGCTGTTCAACGTGAAAGACGGCGCATATTTCGTCGCGCTGTTCCAGCAGAAGGCATTCTGGCGCGTGATCAAGACCTACGACGAAGCGCGTGCGGAAATGATCTATCGCGACTTCTCGCGCCAGGCCGAGCGGCTGGCCGTCAACGAGCTGCGCGCGGCCAAGCTCGAATCGCAGAAAGTGCAGATGGATCGGCAGATCGAAGTCGCGCAGGAACGTGCGCGCCGGCTTCAGGCCGATATTTCGATCGCACGCGAGCAGCAGGCCGCGGTGGCCGATCGCCAGAAGAGCGTACGCGACGAAACGGCGGCGTTGCAGGCGCAGCAGGCGGAGCTTCAGGCGCAACTGCGCGCGTTGCAGCAGCAGGTGCGTTCGCTGCAGCGTGAGGCCAACGCCGGTTTGCCGAGCGCGGCACACTGACCGATCCAGCGGCGGCGCGTGGCGCCGCAGCGTCCTGAAGAGAGAAGGGCAAGCCGACCGGCTTGCCCTTTTTGTTTTTACTGGCCGTCCGGCACGATCCGGCGGCGGCGCGTCACGATGACGGGCCCGTTGCTGCCGCGCGTATCGGAAGGCGATCCGCCGCCCGACGCGTCGCCGGCGTCGCGCGGCGCACCGTAGTTTTCACGCGGCGTACCGTAACCTTCGCGCGGCTCACGGGAACCGTAACCTTCGCGCGGTTCGCGCGACCCGTAGCCTTCACGCGGTTCACGCGACCCGTACCCTTCGCGCGGTTCGCGCGAGCCGTAGCCCTCGCGCGGCTCACGGGAG
>NZ_KV786826.1:7470-9654 GCF_001806955.1 Burkholderia sp. HMSC10F09 | reverse complement strand
TTAGTTGAAACGATGTCTATGAATCACACACCTGATTCGATCGACTACATAGCTGCCACCCGCAATTCCCCAACCCGATTTAGCTTGATTGACGATAGATTTGCGGTCTGGGCTTTCTATCTTTTTTGTCGCTTCAGCATGGAGTGTCACAGCATTTCCGCCAAACACTTGGCACAAGCTGCAGTAAATAGCCCTATCGCCTGCTCCATCGCGTGCTCGTCGGTAAACCTGCACATTTCTGCGGATTCCCAATTCCCGCCATGACGTTGAAGAACAGCCCGGTCGTCCGTCACACCATAACCGGCGTATTCAAGCTCCTCATAAATCAACGATTGACCCAACGGTCCCGAGGGAACGTTCTCGCCACCGGCCCGCAATACATTAGCTACGTGGTCGACGCAACTATTCGATCTCTCATCATATTGACCCAACTCGCGTCCGATCTGTTTCTGCTGATATGCGATCGCCGCATTCACGTCGGGAAGTGGCACTTCCGTAGTATGCAGAACAGGATCGTTGACCATCAGCCTTTCACGCCTCTCGTTTACAACCGTCGTGGTTGTATCGCCTGTGATCACTTGATGGAAGTGCATCCCCGCATACGCCTTCAGCAGGTTGCCGAGCACCTTCGGCACCTCGGCTGGTAACGTGCTTTCCGGCCGCACCGGGCTCCGGGCCTTCCGGAACGTTAATCATGTATATCGCGCCCACATCTTTCTTTGTTTGACGAGATCGATCACGTCCTCGATCTTGCAAAACGCACCTATATTGAACCAACTCACCATAGCCCTGGTGCCGGTGATAATTCAGCCCCGTCTCACTGCGACCTCACTGTACTAGCCAGACATCCTCGAAGCCGTTGTCATCAATGATGAACTTTGATCCATGAGGTAGTCGAAGGTATTTAATGACCGCGGGAAGGAGTTCTGCAAGATGGTCGGTATGCACCGGCTGGTAAAAATCGGCTGCATCAGAATACTCACCGCAATGAAAGAACCAACTGACAATGCCTCCTGCAGGCAACGAAATTCGTGTCCCGTACACTGGCATCTTTCCAAGTGTAGAAATCGCGACAGCGACCATGTCCTCGGGCGCACAGTCTGGAAGATCGTACCGTCTGCACGTATCTAGTTGGAGTCGAAGCAATTCCTGAGCGTCCCTCTGTTCCATTATCAAAGTCCTAGCTTGTCCTTCATACATTTCGAGAAAGCGGATGCCATTCCACCTTGGCGTCTTGAACACACGGGGCAATGCGATTGCACCGCGGTAACAGCAGATTGGGCTGCTACGTCATTCCTTCCGGGATCGGTAGTACTCTACTACGAGCGCATCCTTGTGATCAGCAACCATCGTCGGCGCAACGGTTCCACAAACGACGCATGGAACTCCCTGAACTGACGCCGTCTGCTTTGCATTGGGGCCACATGCAGCGTCTCTCTTGTAAGGTGACGCAATATTTTGCTTGGGTTCAAACTGATTGCGATTAGGAATCCCATATTCATTCATGGGAACTTGATTGCCTGCTCCGTCGGTCGTGAACGAGAGACCAAGGGCGAGCGACGCTTCACAGGCTTCGACGACAAGATCATTGCGATGTACGCACGCGGCATGAGCGTGCGGGAGATTCAGGGCTTCCTGCTGGAGATGTATGGCATCGAGGTGTCGCCGGACTTCATCAGCACGGTGACTGATGCCGTGATCGACGAAGTGCGCGAATGGCAGCAGCGACCGCTCGAGCCGATGTACCCGGTCGTGTTCTTCGATGCCTTGCGAGTCAAGATCCGCGACGAAGGCGTGGTGCGCAGGACAGGAAATCGGTCGCAGCGGCGCTCAAGGAGGTCTATCGGGCACCGTCGGCCGAAGCGGCCGCCGTGGCGCTGGACGCGTTCGATACGAGCCCGTGGGGTACGAAATACCCTCCGATTACCGCGCTCTGGCGCCGGGCCTGGGATCAGGTGATTCCGTTCTACGCCTTCGCGCCTGATATCCGGAAAATTGTATATACGACCAACGCGATCGAGTCGCTGCACATGCAGCTTCGAAAGATCATCAAGGCGCGCGGCCACTTCCCGTCGGACGAGGCCGCGCTCAAACTGATCTGGCTGGCGCTGCGCAACGTCGTGGCCAAGTGGACCGGCTCTCGGCACGATTGGAAGAGCGCGATGACCCAGTTCGCGCTGCTTT
>NZ_KV786826.1:5941-7450 GCF_001806955.1 Burkholderia sp. HMSC10F09 | reverse complement strand
GCCTCACACACGGAATTCCGGATACCTCCGCTCTCGGCACGATTGGAAGAGCGCCATGACACAGTTCGCGCTGCTTTACCCGGAACGATTCAACATTGGAGTCTGAATCTCAACCCGCCTCACACACGAAATTCCGGATACCTCCCTCACCCCCTATACAAACAATCGCAGCACGTCAAGCCGAGCGGATCAACCCACCCCACGGGGTTGGGTGCGTATCGAAACACGTTTATCCCACCGCTAAGCCCGACGGGATCTCTGCTGGTGAACCTGCCGAGTTGGGGATCATAGTAGCGATGCCGGTTATAGATCGTTGCCCGTTATGTGGCCGTCGTGGATGGCGGTCAACCCGGCAACGAGATCGCTTGCCAGTGATTTGACCTCATCCTCAGCTAGCGCACCGAGCGGCACGACAACGAAACGTTGGTCCCTTCGGAGATCCAGAGCAAAGCAGTAATCCCCACCGTCCGTACCGATGCCCACAAAGCCCCGGCCCATGCGTGTCGTGATCGAGTACAAGGCATTGAGTTCGATGACCTGCTCGACGGCCCACATGGACAGATAGAGGTCACCAACTTCGCCCTCGCCCCCATCCGACCACGCAAGGAAGTCCTTATAGTTCAATGGAAGCAGGACGCCTAGTGTCTTTTCCAGGCGAGCGATTTCTGCACGGGTAGCGGGAGCCCTTCTGCGAAAGTCGACGCCCAGCAACGCTGTGAAATCCGTCATTTGATGGCTCCGAGTTGGTCGAAATACTTCTACGCCTTCTTCAAGGTACGCTTACGGCAGTCGTCCGAGATCCCAGCAGCCCGCATATCTTGAGACGAATAGTTGAATTGATCCTGAATGCTGGTAGCCCACGGGTCCTGTCCCGCAGCCGTCATTGCGTCGCGACGTGCGTTCTGGCTATCGCTGATCGCTTTGTGGATCGGGTTTTGTGGGATAAGAATCGCAGGAGCTTCTCGGTAGTTGTACCCCTCGATTTCGTTCGCCTTAGCCCAACGATCCTGAATGATGTGGTGACTCTGATAGCCAGACGGCCGGGGGCTCGGTTGATTACCGTGGGGCTCAACGCCACATGGGCACCCGCATCGCTTCGCGAGACCAAGTGGATCAATCCAGCCCGTCGGGTTATCAGCGTACTGGTAGACGTTGATGCCGCCATCGAGGCCGATCGGGTCTTTCGACACGAACCGTCCGCTACTCGGATCATAGTACCGGTGCCGGTTGTAATGCAGCCCCGTCTCCTCATCCTCCTGCTGCCCCTGAAACCGCAACGAATTCCTCGCCACGATCCCCGCCGCCTTCGACGCCCGCGCGATCACCTCCCGCGCTTCGCCCACGCCTTGTACGACGCTTAATTGAACTCGTCCCACTACTCGAAGTGCATCACTGCATATGCCTTCAGGTGACCCTGCGCCTTCAGCACCTCTGCGGACAACATACCTTGCCGTCTTGCTCACGGGTGACCAAGGCCGAGCCGGAGTCGGCGAATTTGACGATTTCGTT
>NZ_KV786826.1:0-5921 GCF_001806955.1 Burkholderia sp. HMSC10F09 | reverse complement strand
TCGGCGAATTTGACGATTTCGTTGCCTTGAGGTTGCGCTTCTTCCAACGCTGTCGAGGGTCGCTCCGCGGCCCTCTTTTTTTGTGCCGCCTGGTGCGCTGGATCAGAGCAGAATGAACTGGCCAAACAATTGCTTGACGCTGCGATCGCCGAATAGACCGTCAAAGCACTTCAGCCAAGCACTTCGCGCAAATCGCACTAAATAGCCCTATTGCCTTCTCCATCGCACCTTCGTCCACGAACGTGCATATTTCCTCGGAGTCCCAAACTCCCCCCAAGCTTTGTAGAATAGTCCGGTCTTCCGCGGTTCCATAGCCGGGATATTCCAGCTCCTGATAAACCAACGTCATCGGAAACACTCGCTTAAAGTCGGATCCCACACCGTTTCGGATCAGATCGACAACATTGTTCGTCACCAATTCAGCAGGTTGGGAGCCATGTTTTTCACATTTTGCGTGAGCCATATTATCTGACCTTCATTTTAAATCCACGTTGAGTAAGATACCGTGATTGACCCAAAGGCCCAGAGGGAACGTTTTCTCCACCGGCCCGCAGGACATTCGCAACGTGATCGACGCAACTATTTGACCTCTCATCATATTGACCTAACTGCCGTCCGATTTGGGCCTGCTGATAGGCAATCGCAGCATTGGCATTCGGAAGGGGTACTTCCGTGGTATGAAGGATGGGGTCGCCCACCATTAACCTTTCGCGCCTCTCGTTTACAACTGTTGTAGTCGTATCGCCCGTGATTACTTGATGAGTATGGACAGATGCAGTCGGACTCTGCACTTCAACCGTATAGTGCCCAGTTCGGCTTCCCGTATCGTAGTGTCGAATCACTGCCTTACCAGCACATGGTGTGAGTCCAAGGGGGTCGATCCATTGAGTCGGATTCGCCGTATGCCGGAACAGGTTGATTCCACCGCCCACGCCGACCGGGTCTTGCGATGTGAAACGCCCAATGCTGGAATCATAATACCGGTGCCGGTTGTAATGCAGCCCCGTCTCCTCATCCTCCTGCTGCCCCTGAAACCGCAACGAATTCCTCGCCACGATCCCCGCCGCCTTCGACGCCCGCGCGATCACCCCCCGCGCTTCGCCCCACGCCTTGTACGACGCTTCCCAGACAACATCCCCATCCTCGTCCGTCAGCAACTGCGGCGTGCCGATCTGGTCGCAGTGGTAATAGAAAAGCTTCGCGTCAGCCCGCCGCTGCGGCACCTTCTGCAGCGGATCGTCCTCCGGCACGTACCGATCGCTGCTCTTCCACTCCGGCGTCTCGATTCCGAGAACCGGCTCGGCCACATACTGCGCGAGCGGCACGAACGTCCCCGGCTCGTAGATATAGTGCGTGCCGCGCTCTCCATCGCTTTCGTACGCGAGCGTGTCGCCATCCCATCCGAACACCGTCCGCTCGCCGTTCACCTCCTTCGCGATCCGGCGGCCGAACGCGTCGTAAAAGTACCGCGCCTCGCTCTGCCGCGACGTCTCCGCAACGCGCGCCGACAGCAGACGGTTGAACGCATCCCACTCGTATTCCTGCTCGCCCGCCGGCGTATGCTTGCGCACGAGATTGCCCCGCGCGTCGTACTCGAAGCGCATCCCCGCATACGCCTTCAGCAGGTTGCCGAGCACTTTCGGTACCTCTGCCGGCAACGTGCTTTCCGGCCGCACCGGGCTCGGCCGCGACGCAGGCGTGTCGCTCGATCGCGCCGGATCGACGATATTGCTCGCCGGATCGAACGCGAACCGCTCCTTCGCGACCGGGCTGATCGCCTCGATCAGCCGTCCGACCGGATCGTACCGATAGTCGATGCCGCCCTTGCGGCTGTCCTCGATCCGCGACAACTGACCGGCCGCGTCATAGCGATACCGTCGCTCGACCAGCGGCGCCGGCGACGTGGACCGTTGTATCGTCTGTTGCAGCACGCGTCCGGCCGGATCGTAGTGCGTGCGTTGCCCGACCTTGCTCGACAGCATCCGCACCGTCTCTCGATGCAGATCGTCGCGCTCGAATTGCACGCGCTCGTCGCCATCCAGCAGCATCCCGTGCACGTGCCCGGAGCCGTACATCAGCCAGTCGATCGCGTGGCCGTCCGGTCGCACGGTGCGCCGTCGATTGCCGAGTTCGTCGTATTCGTGATGCCACACGTAGCTGCGTCGCTCGCCGAACAGATTGTAGGCGTGATGCTCTCGGACGAGGTTCCCGACCGGGTCGAAGAAGAACTGCACGCGACTGTAGCGGTTCACCGCGTCGATCAGGCGGCCACTCCGATCGTACGCAAACCGCTCCTCGCTTTCGCCAGAAGCACGCTTCAGCAGCCGCCCGTTCACGTCGAGGTCAACCGACGTCACGCAGCCGGCTTCGTCGACGGCAACGAGACTACCGCTGTCCTTGTCGTATTGATAACGCGTCGACTTGCCGTCGAAGCCGATCTCTTCGATCAGCCGTCCCGCCGGATCGTAGTGGAACTGATATGTTGCGAAGTTCGCATCGGTCAGTGCAGTGAGCCGGCCGAGACGATCGTAGCGATACGCAATCGTCTGCCCGAGTGCGTCTGCGCGGCTCGCAATGCGGCCCGCCGCGTCGTAGCTGTATCGCGTCGAACGGTTCAATTGATCGGTATGCCGCAGCAATCTGCCTTCGGCGTCGTACTGCACGTGCTCGACGCCGGCGGGAGAACGAATCTCCGACAGCTGCCCGTTAGGTCCGTAACCATAAGCGACCACGCCGCCGGACGCATCCTTGGCCTCCACCACGCGCCCGATATCGTCGTACTGCCACTCCGTATTCTTTCCGGAGCAATCGGTGTAGCTCGTGAGCTGCCCGGCGTCGTTGTATTCGAGCGTCTTGGTCCCGCCCTTCGCATCGGTGATCTGCGTCGGCAACCCCTTATCGTTGTACGCGTACTTCGTCGCGTGCTCGAGCGGATCGATCTCCTCGACGAGATTGCCCGCATCGTCGTACTTGCGCTGCCACACGTGCCCATTCGGATCGACGAGCCGGATCATCTGGTCCTTGTCGTCGTACGCCATCTCGATGATGCTGCCGTCGGCGCGTTCGTGCCGAACGAGATTGCCGCGTGCGTCGTATTCCCTGCGCTCGATGCTGCCATCCTGCCGGATATGCAGCACCAGATTGTGATTCGCGTCGCGACGGAACCACTCCTGATTGCCATCCGGATACACGATCCGGTACACATAGCCGTGAATGTTGAAGTAGTACCGCGTCATCCGACCAAGCGCATCGGTCACGTATGTGAGGCGGATGTTCGGATTCCATGCGAGCCGAATGTCCAGGCTGCCGTCATCCGCATATTCACGAATGCATTTCGCGTCCGCGTTGTCTTCGGCATCCGCGCCATCCCATTCGAGCGACATGCCGCGGCCCGTTCGATCTGTATAGCGCGTCACAAGATGCCGGTGATATTGATACGTCCGTGCATTGCCATGGCGGTCGACCGCACGGACGAGATCACCGTTCGCATCGTATTCGTAGCTCGCCAACGTACGGCGCTCACCGTCCTTGAGCACCTGCTCGATCTGTACGATCCGGCCATGCCGGTCATGCTCGAGCGCAAGCACATTGCCGCTCGCGTCGATCAGGCGCGCGAGGCGATCAAGCGCATCGTAGTCCAACGTGACGGTGTTCCCGGCGCGATCTTTCTGCATCGCGAGCCGGAACGCATCGCCTCGGCGTTCGTATACATGCAGAACGTCATGGCCGTATGCGATCGTCGCCCACGTATCGTCGAGCCGCGACAGCGTCAGGTTCTCCGACAGATCGTCGTGCACCGCTCCGGCCGCGAGTGCCGGGTAGTCGATGCTGCGCCCCTCTGCATCGCGGTAGATCCACCGGTCGTTCTTGACGTCGATGCGCGTCGTATAAGGCGTGATCCAGCGTGCACCCAGCTCGCCGCCGTCATATGCAGACAGCCGCGAGCGATAGGTACGCTCCCAGACGAGCGGCAACGCGCCCGGCAGATCGAAATCCACGTGCGAGAACGTCTCATCGCCGAACGCGAAATCGATGGAAGCCGGTGACCCGCCGATGCCGCAAGCCTTGCATTTGCTCTTTCCCTGCCCTTCGGCCGGTGCCTGCGCGTCGGTTTTCTCCAGCCCCTCCTGGCCGCGCGTCTTCTTCGCCTGACTCTTTCCGGCGGCCTTGACGTCCGCACTCTGTTCATGGAGCTTCGCGCGCGCCTTCACACGCCCAACGGCCTCGATCAACTGCAACACGAGCCACATCATCTTGCCTTCTTCGCTCCCGGCGAGCGAACGGATCGACGTTGCGACCTTCGGCGCCTCGGTCCGCAGGAAGGTCACCGTGCCGCGAAACGGCTCCAGCCACGCGTCCGGCGCGAGCTTCGCCATCGTGCCCGCCGTCTTGTTCGCTACCTTCTTGCCAAGTGCCTTGGTGCCCTCGTATGCGAACTGGATGCCGTCACCGACGCGGCTTGGGCTGTACCACGGCCGATCGTCGGCGATCTTCTTCGCGAGCTGCTGCTGACGTCTCAGATTGCCGCCGGCGTCGAAGAGCTGCCCGTGCAGCGCCTTGTCCATGCCGTTCGCCAGCGCGATCATGATCTCTTCGCACTTCGACGCGCAACCGTCGAGCAGCTCGGTGAGTCCGGCCTTCAGCTTGTTGAGAAAATCCTCGATTTCGGTCGCGCATGTCGCGTTGATGTGCGTGACCAGCACGGAGATGATCGCTGCACCGAGATTGTTGCGCGTTGCCAGTAATTCGTGACGAACGAGCGCGAGTAGCGGACGCGCCGACATCCGGAACGGCGCAAGCGTTGGCGGAATCGGAATGATGCCGAGAAGATTGATCGCGAGGCTCATGTAATCGAGCACCTGGCCGCCGCGTTTCTCGACGATCTCGGCAATATCGCCAAGCGCGTCGACCATCGCCATGATGTTGCCGACGATCGGCACCGCGCCGGCAAAAGTCTTCACGTCCTCGAACGTAATGTGGTTGCCGCTGATCCGGCGCAACCACGCGTCGAAGCGGTTGCCGACTGCGGCGACGTCCTTTGGCGAAACATCGCTAAGCCAGGTAACGGCCTGTTCTTTCTCGGCGCCCGGTGGAAGTTGCTGTGCCATGTCGTTTTTCGTTCAAATCGCGATTTGTTGTTCTCGACGGCCGATACGCCGCCCTCTCAGGATTTAAGCGGGCCGCCGAAGCCGCTGGTCGGCAACTTCATGCCGGCGGCGCCGCCAGCCGATGCCATCGCCGTAGCGCCCTTGCCGGCGATCCCCGCCACACCGGGCAAAGCGCCCTGCAGCGCCCCGGATGCAGCATTCGCGGCTGGCGCAGCCAAGGCCGCGAGGCCGCCTTGACGCGCGGCCTGCACCATCCCCGCCACCTGCTTCGCGGCGCTGCCCAAGCTTGAAGCGGTCTGCAACGCGGACACCGCACCCGCGCCGCCCAGCGCAGCCGCCGCAGCCGGCAACGCGGAGCTCGCCAGTCCGCCCAACGCAGCACCGGCGCCGCCTCCACTCGCCAGCCCCGCCGCAGCCGTCGCAGCCGCGGGCGCCATTCCCTTCAACTGGCTGGCGAGCTGACCGGCTGCCGCGGCCTGCGCACCCTCCGGCGACGGCGTGACAGGCTCGGCCGGCCACTTCGCTTCCTTGAAATAGTTCGCCGGCTGATCCGACTCGCGCGGATCCTTTCCGAATTCGACACGCACTGCGCCGGGCGGCAGTCCGCTCACAACCGTATAGCCGCTGTTGTCGAGCGCCCCCTTCTTCAGCACCGCGCCGTTCACGTCCTTCACCGTGAACAAGCCGCCCTTCACCGCCTCGCCGTTCGCGTACTTGTGAAACAGTTCCAATTGCCCCGGCTGATCGGGCCTCGGGCTCGGCAACGGATAGCCCATGCTCGCCGGCCCCGCGAACGTATGCGACGCGCCCTTC
>NZ_KV786825.1:0-691 GCF_001806955.1 Burkholderia sp. HMSC10F09 | reverse complement strand
CCGGCTGCGGCGCAGCCGGCGGCTTCGTCCGGAACAGCTCGACGTGCGCGCGCGCCGCCCGCAGCCGCTCGGCCTCGCGCGCGAGCGCGGCTTCGCGCTCGGTGACGCCCGGCACCTGCAGCCGCAGCTTCTTCACCATCGCGCGGCCGGTGTGCGGCATGAACGCGACCTTGCGCGGATGCACGCCCTGCAGATCCTCGGCGGTGATGCGGATGCGTTCGAGCGCGAGGTAGCGGCGCACGAAGTCGGCGTTGCGATCGCCGATGTTGATCGTCGTCATGCCGGCGAGCACGGCCGCGCCGCCGAACACCTTCGCTTCGAAGCGATCGCGGCGCGCGCCGGCCTTGATCAGTTCGTTGATCAGCACTTCCATCGCGTACGCGCCGTAGCGCATCGATTCCGATGCGGGCGCGCCGGCGTCCGCGCCGTCGTCGGGCAGCATGAAATGGTTCATCCCGCCGATGCCCGCGAACGGATCGTGCAGGCAGGCGGCGACGCACGAGCCCAGCACGGTCGTCAGCACCATGTCGTCGGCCGTCGTATAGAACTCGTTCGGCAGCAGCTTCACGCCGGGCAGGCCGAAGTGGTTGTCGAAGTAGCGGTTCGTCGCAATCGGCAGCGCGCTCATCCGCGGCCTCCGGACACGCCCGCGGCGGCGGCGGCGTGCGCGCGCAGGCGCGGCGGCGCGGCG
>NZ_KV786824.1:14962-32001 GCF_001806955.1 Burkholderia sp. HMSC10F09 | reverse complement strand
CGCGCAGTGCACGCGGCGCCTTCGCGGTGCGGCCGCGCCGGCGTCAGAGCCCGCAGGTCGCGCCGCCGTTCGCGGCGATCTCGCGCGCGGCTTTCGCGCCTTCGACCTGCAGGATCGTCGGCAGCGACACGTTGTTCTTCGCGGCCGTGACCTCGGCGAGAATCGAGATCGCGATTTCCGGCGGCGTGCGGCTGCCGATGTAGATGCCGGCCGGCCCGTGCAGCCGGCTCAGTTCCGCTTCGCTCAGATCGAATTCGCGCAGCCGCTCGCGGCGCGCCGCGTTGTTGCGCCGCGAGCCGAGCGCGCCGACGTAGAACGCGGGCGTCTTCAGCGCCTCCATCAGCGCGAGATCGTCGAGCTTCGGATCGTGCGTGAGCGCGATCACGGCCGAGCGCGCGTCGAGCTTCATGTCGAGCACCGTATCGTCGGGCATCGTGCGCACGATGCGCGTGCCGGGCACGTCCCAGCCGTCCGTGTATTCTTCGCGCGGGTCGCAGACGGTCACCTGATAGTCGAGCCCGACCGCGATCTGGCACAGATAGCGCGACAGCTGCCCGGCGCCGATCACGAGCATCCGGTAGCGCGGGCCGTGGATCGTCACGAGCCGCTCGCCGTCGAACGCGAGCCCGTCGGTCGCCTGCGCGGGCGACAGCGACGCGCGGCCCGTCGCGAGCGTCATCGTGCGCGTGACGAGGCGGCCCGCCTCGACCTCCGCGCAGAGCGCCGCGATTCCGCTGTCGCGCGTCAGCGGCTCGAGCACGAGCTGGATCGTGCCGCCGCACGGCAGCCCGAAGCGGTGCGCTTCTTCGGCCGTCACGCCGTACTTGACCGCTTCCGGCCGCGCGTCGCGCGCGATGCCGTTCGCATGCACGCGCGCGATGAGATCGTCCTCGATGCAGCCGCCCGACACCGAGCCGACCACGAGCCCGTCTTCGCGCACCGCGAGCATCGCGCCTTCCGGGCGCGGCGACGAGCCCCAGGTCTTCACGACCGTCACGAGCAGCACGCGGCGACCTTCGTCGAGCCAGCGCGCGCTCGATTTCAGCACGTCGAGATCCACACTTTCCATCGTCGTTCCCTCGTTGATTGCGCGCATTATGAACCGCCTGCCGCGGACGTGCTCGGCGTGCACCGCGCGTGCGACGGCGGCTGCAAAGCAAAACGGCGCGCTCGCAAGGCGGGCGCGCCGTCGGTGCGGGCGGCGCGTCGCTGCGCCGCGCGCGGGATCACTCCGCGTGGCCGCGGGCGAGCTTCGAATGGTGTCGCGAATAGAGGAAATAGACGGCGAGACCGATCACGAGCCACACGCCGAACGCGATCCAAGTGACCGGCTGCAGGTTCACCATCAGGAACACGCACGCCGCGACCGCGAGCAGCGGCACCACCGGCACCCCCGGGCAGCGGAACGCGCGCGGCAGGTGCGGGTGCGTGCGGCGCAGCACGAGCACCGCGATCGAGACCATCGAGAATGCGGCCAGCGTGCCGATGTTGATCAGCTCCGCGAGCACGTTCAGCGGCACGAGCGCGGCGATCAGTCCGAAGAACAGGCCGACGAGCCAGGTTGTCAGGAACGGCGTCGCGTAGCGCGGATGCACGCGCGACAGCGTGCCCGGCAGCAGCCCGTCGCGCGACATCGCGAAGATGATCCGCGTCTGCCCGTAGCTCATCACGAGAATCACGGTCAGCATGCCGAGCACTGCGCCGAGATCGATGAAGCCCGCGACCCATTTTTCGCCGGCGACCTGCAGCGCGTACGAGATCGGGTGCGAGATGCTCGCGTACTGCGCGGACGGCACGATGCCGGTCGCGACTGCCGCGACCGTCACGTAGAGCACCGCGCACACCGCGAGCGACGCGATGATGCCGATCGGCAGGTCGCGCTTCGGATTCTTCACTTCCTCGGCCGCCGACGACACCGCGTCGAAGCCGATGAACGCGAAGAACATCACGGCGGCCGCGCCGAACACGCCGTTCCAGCCGTGCGGCATGAACGGCTTCCAGTTCGCGGGCGTCACGTGGAACAGGCCGACCGCGATCACGAGCAGCACGACAGACACCTTGATGAACACCATGACGTTGTTGATGCGCGTCGATTCGCGGATCCCGATCGACAGCAGCGTCGTGATCACGATCATCACGAGGAACGCGGGCAGGTTGAACCACGTGACGACGCCAGGCACCGCGCCCGGCGCGGCGGTCAGCACGGTCGGCAGCGTGAGCCCGAAGCCCTGCAGCAGCGACTGCAGATAGCCCGACCAGCCGACCGACACGGCCGATGCCGCGAGCCCGTATTCGAGCATCAGGTCCCAGCCGATGATCCACGCGACGAGTTCGCCGAGCGTCGCATACGAATACGTGTAGATCGAGCCGGCGACCGGGATCGTCGACGCGAACTCCGCATACGACAGCGCGGCGAGGCCGCAGGCGATCGCGGCGATCACGAACGACAGCATCAGGGCGGGCCCGGCCTGCACGGCGCCGGTGCCGGTCAGCACGAAGATGCCGGTGCCGATGATCGCGCCGATGCCGAGGAAGGTCAGGTCGATCGCGCCGAGCGCCTTCTTGAGTCCGGCGGCGTGCGCGCCGGCGATCATGCGATCGACGTTTTTCTTGCGAAAGAGAGACATTGCGGGTGGATCGTCAGCGGGGCGCGCGGGAGCGGCGGTGCTGACTGAGTGAAAACCCGCAATTTTAGCCGATTTGACGCAAAAGGCTCGCGCTCGCGCAGCGTTGCGTCGCCGAATCGTCCGATAAAACAAGCGCTTGCGTGCGCAACGGCCGAGCGGCGGCCGAGCGGCCGCGCCGGAACCTTGCGCGTGGGACAGCGAGAGGGGGGGGCGCGGTGCGTCAGGTGCCCGACGCGGGCGACATGTCGACGAGCCGGTTGCTCATCACGTAGAACGTCAGTTCCGCGTTGTTCGACAGCCGCATCTTCTCGAGCAGCCGCGACCGGTACACGCTGACCGTCTTCACCGACAGCGACAGCGTGTTCGCGATGTCGGTCAGCCGCTTGCCCGAGGCCAGCATGCAGAGCGTCTGATATTCACGGTCGGACAGCTTTTCGTGCGGCAGCGGCTCGTTCTCGAACGACACGTATTCGGCGAGCGCTTCGGCCATCGCGGGGCTCACGTACTTGCGGCCCGCGGCGACCTGCTGGATCGCGCCGATCATCTGCGCGGCGTTGACCGTCTTCGACAGATAGCCGGCGGCGCCGGCCTTCAGCGCGCGCACGGCGTACTGATCCTCGCGGTACATCGAGAACATCAGCACCGGCGTGCGCGGCAGCTTGCGCTTCAGGCGCTTGAGCACCTCGATGCCGTTCGTGTCGGGCAGCGAGATGTCGAGCAGGATCACGTCGAACGTCTGCCGGTCGACGGCGGCGAGCGCGTCGGCGCCGTTTTCCGCTTCGGTGACCTCGCGCGCGACGCCCCGGTCGACGAGCAACTGGCAGATCCCTTGCCGGACGATTGCGTGGTCGTCCACGAGCAGGATGTTCAGGCCCATCGCGACCTCACGACAGCGACGCGAAACGAGCCGCGGCGGGCGCGCCGAGCAGCGCGTCCCATGCGAAGTACGCGGTCACGCGCGTGCCGCGCCCGGCCGCGCCCGACGTCGTGTCGAGCCCGCCGCCGAACGCGGCGCAGCGCGCCTGCATGCCGGTGAGCCCGTAGCCGGCGCGGCGCTTGCGTGCGAAACCGGTCCCATCGTCGGTGACGATCAGCGACAGGAACGTGTCGTCGGCGTCGATCCGCACGTCGGCCGAGGCGGCGCGCGCGTGCTTCGCGACGTTCGACAGTGCTTCCTGCGCGACGCGGAAGATCGCGAGCGCGGCGTCGCCGGCGAGGTGCGGCACGCGCGCATCGGCCGCGCAGACGAAGCTCGTGCGCAGGCCGGTACGGGCCGCGAAGCCGTCGATCCACGCGGACAGCGCGGGCACGACGCCGCTCTCGAGCGCCGGCACGGCGCGTGCGTCGATCAGCCGGCGGTTCGCGTCGGTCGCCGCGTCGAGCGCGCGCTGCGCGAGTTCGAGCGCGCGCAGGCAGCCTTCCGGCGCGTCGGCCGGCAGCCACGCCTGGGCGTTGGCGAGCGCGAAACGGGCGGCGGTGAGTTCTGCGCCGAGCCCGTCGTGCAGCTCGCCGGCCAGATGGCGGCGCGCGGCTTCGTCGGCGGCGAGCAGCTGCGCGGACAGCACCGCGATGCGCTGCGCGCACGGATCGGATTTCGGGACGGGATCGGCCGACGTTGCGGCGGCGCAGCCATGCGCGGGCAGCCGCGACGGGAACGGGGCGCGAGCGCCGCGAGGCGCATTAAGCGACGTATCCATGACTCTCCCTGCTGTCAGAAAGCGGTTCAGACGCCGGTCGGCGGCGCGGGTCGGCGGCCGTCCGGCTCCCGCATGCGGCCGGAAAACGGCGGCATGCCAAGGTAACAAAAGTTACATTCAGTAACACCTGAGTCCGACCCCTTGCGTGCGGCCAAGTCAGCGTCACGCGCCGCGCATAATATCTCAAAAATGGCGAAAAGGTCATGTCGGGCGGACATTTAAGGGTAAATGTGAATAATCGGATTGAACGCGGCGTAGGAAAAAAACCGACATCGAAGGTCGTCGATGCGGTGCGTCAAATGTAACTATTTGAGATGAAATGGTCCGCCATTGTTACGAATTCGCCAAGCGCGGACGAAAAAAAACCGGAGCCTTCGCTCCGGTTTCTTGATGCTTCAAAAATTTGGGGATGGATCAGTCGACGAAAGCGCGCTCGATCACGTAGTGGCCCGGTGCGTTGTTCTTGCCTTCGACGAGGCCGGCTTGCTTGAGCAGCGCGGTCGTGTCCTTCAGCATCGCGGTGCTGCCGCACAGCATCACGCGATCGTTTTCCGGCGAGAACGGCGCGACGCCGAGATCGGTGAACAGCTTGCCCGACGCGATCAGGTCGGTGATCCGGCCCTCGTTGTCGAACGCTTCGCGCGTGACGGTCGGGTAGTAGACGAGCTTTTCCTTGATGATGTCGCCGAGGTACTCGTGGCCCGGCAGGTCGTGCTTGATGTAGTCCATGTACGCGAGCTCGCCTTTCAGGCGGCAGGTGTGCGTCAGCACGACCTTCTCGAAGCGGTCGTAGATGTCCGGATCGCGGATGATCGACATGAACGGCGCGAGGCCCGTGCCCGTCGACAGCAGCCACAGCGTCTTGCCCGGCAGCAGGTTGTCGACGACGAGCGTGCCGGTCGGCTTCTTGCCGATCAGCACCGTGTCGCCCACTTTCAGGTGCTGCAGGCGCGACGTCAGCGGGCCGTCCTGGACCTTGATGCTGAAGAATTCGAGGTGCTCCTCGTAGTTCGGGCTCACGATCGAGTAGGCACGCGCGAGCGGCTTGCCGTCGACCTCGAGGCCGACCATCGTGAACTCGCCGTTGTTGAAGCGCAGGCTCGGCTCACGGGTGCAGGTGAAGCTGAAAAGCGTGTCGGTCCAGTGATGGACGGATTGGACGATGGCGGTGTCGTATTTGCTCATGGCTTTCAAAACGGACGCGCGTAGCGGACGCGTGTAACGGGCCCGAAAACGGGCAAAAACCGAGTGCGTCGGCCCGATCGCGGATCGGCCGGCCGGCGCGTCGGACACGCGCCTTCTCGATGACAGACGTTTGAGGAACTGGCTATTTTACCCTGCCTGCGCGAATCGCGGGCTTGCCCCCCGTGGCCGCGCGGATTTGGCGCAACGCGCGCTTACGATGCGCTTTCGGTCGCGCGGGCGCGCCGGGCGGCGTTTATCGCGGATCGAGACGCAGCCGCGCGATGTACGGCAGGTGGTCCGACAGCCACGCGGTTTCGCTCGACGGCGCGCGCCACTCGAGCGGCGTGAGGCCGCGCACGAACATCTTGTCGAGCGCGAGCGCCGGCGAGAACGCCGGGAACGTCCGCCCGGACTCGCCGAGCAGCGTCGCCACTTCGGACAGCCCGATCTCGCCGAACACCGCGACAGAATCGTTGCGCCAGTCGTTGAAGTCGC
This sequence comes from Burkholderia sp. HMSC10F09, assembly GCF_001806955.1. NCBI lineage: Bacteria > Pseudomonadati > Pseudomonadota > Betaproteobacteria > Burkholderiales > Burkholderiaceae > Burkholderia > Burkholderia sp. HMSC10F09. The sequence continues at coordinate 25,997 of NZ_KV786824.1, read as the reverse complement.
CGGCGAGCACGAGCGGATCGTCGCCCGCGTTGCGCACGATCCAGTGCGCGATCCAGTGCATCTGGCGCAGCCGCGCCGCGCGCGTGAGCGCGAGGTGCGCGCACAGCAGCGTGACGGGGCGCGCGCCGGCGAGCGTCGCGCGCGCGACGAGCAGCCCGCGCCGCTCGAAACGGTGCGCGGAAATGTCCCAGCGGCCGCCGAGGTCGAGCGGATGCGGCGACAGGATCGCGTTGCCGTGCCGCCACGACGGCTTGAACACGTTCGGCCCGAGCGCGATCTGCCAGTCGAGCGCGCGTGCGATCTCGGTCGCCTGGCAGTGCCAGACGTCGTCGTCGACATCGTCCATCGGCGCGCCGAAGCCCGGCGCGAGCACCGGCCGCGGCATGCGCCGCGCCATCGCTTCCTGCAGGAAATACACGTCCGCGTGCGTCGACTGCATCCAGTCGCGCATCGCGTTCCATGCGGTGAAGCCGAGCGGCGAGCGGCCCTTGTGCAGGTTCCAGCTGACCGCGGTGATCTCGTCGGGGGCCGCGTGCGGTTCGGCGAACGGGACGGATAGCGCGTCGGCAGCCATGGCGATCAGTCCTTCGCGACGTGCGCGCGCACGCGGTAGACGAGATGCGGATGCTGCTCGACGAGCGTCCAGTCGGTCCAGGCGTCGGCGCCGACCGACAAGCCCGGATGGCTCGCGACGATCTGGCGCGGCGACGCCGGCATGCACGGATCGTTCTGCCGTGCGCTTTCGTCGTCGAGCGTTTCCTGCACGTCGAGCGCGAGCGATACGGTGCCGGCCGCGGTATCGACGCCGAGCGGCGCGACCGTGACGGCGCGCGAACGCTCGGTCGGCACGACGCGCGCGGCATTGCCGCAGCCGACCGGCACGGCGGACGGATAGCGATGGGTGTCGGTGCGCGTTTGACCCACGGTGGTCTGCTGCTGGAACGTGTCGATCGTCTGACCGTCGCGCACGACCTGGATCTCCCACGCAACGACGGCCGGTGCGGGGCTCTGCGCATGGGCGGCGAGCGCGACGCTCGCGAGCAGGACGGCCAGGCCGTGTTTCAGCATGAAGCTTCTCCGGAAACGCGGGGTAGTGGGGAACGGACGCTCATCTTACGCCCGATCGATTTCGGCAGCGTTGTCGCCGCACGCGGCGGCGAGCGGTGCGGAGCACGACGCGGTCCCGCTACGGTCCCGCTTTGGCTCGGGTACGGTCGCGCTGCGGTTCCGCTGCCGGCCGTGCGCCGGCGCGACACATCGGCGTGCCGGCGACGGACGGATGCTGTGAAAAGTAGGTACGCGTCACGCGTTTTCAAGCGAAAAAACGCGCGAACTCGGCGACGCTCGCGCGCTCGGTGACGAGGCGGTTCTCGACCGCATGCGGATCGGCGTAGCCGAGCGACATCCCGCAGACGAGCTGTTCGTTGTCCGGGATGTCGAGGTGTTCGGCGACGATCCGGTGAAACGGCACGAACGCGGCCTGCGGGCACGTATCGAGCCCGCGCGCACGCGCGGCCGTCATCACGCCTTGCAGAAACATCCCGCAGTCGAGCCATGCGCCGTGCGTCATGATCCGGTCGAGCGTGAAGAACAGCGCGACCGGTGCATCGAAGAAGCGGAAATTGCGCGCGTGCTGCGCATGCATGCGCGCTTTCTCGTCGCGACCGATGTTCAACAGGCCGTACAGATCCCAGCCGACCTTGCGGCGCCGGTCGATATACGGCGAGACCCATTCGCGCGGGTAGTAGTCGTATTCGGCGACGTATTTTTCGTCGCGCGCGGGATCGTCGTATGCGGCGGTGAGCGCGGCCGCGAGCGCATCGCGCGTCGCGCCCGTCGCGACGTACACGTGCCACGGCTGGATGTTCGTGCCGGACGGCGCGCGGCTCGCGGCTTCGAGGATCGCCTCGAGCGTCGCGCGCGGCACCGGCGTCGGCAGGAATGCGCGCACCGAGCGGCGCGACGTCAGTGCGGCGTCGACGGCGCGGATCGCGTCGGGATCGACGTTCGGAGGAGCGGCGGGGACGGACATCGGCATACCCTGGGGACGAAAGCGGACGCGGTACGCGGTGCACCGCCGGCCATGCGCGGCGACCGGTGAACTGACGATGATACGTCGCGCGGCGCGGGCCTGCAGCGCGCGGCCGGTGTTAGCAGCAGCCTCGCGCGGCTGCTTGCTTGCACGCGCGACGCGCGCCGCTACACTGAAAATCGTAAGGGTCTGATGATCGTGTGACAGCAAGCAGCGGTGAGGTTGGTATGACGACGGCGATGGTGAAACAGGAACTGGCGGTGGCGTCTTTCAGCACGGTGTACGACCTCGAGCAGGTCGAGACGGCACTGAACGATTTGAACGAAAGCGCGAGCGATGCGTTGCGCGCGACCTACGAGCGGATGCTGAAGACCGGCAATCTGCGTTTCTGCGTGAAGCCGAACCGGATGCCGTCGTTCGACGCGCTCGGCGAAGCGCTGCCTAATTTCGCCGAACCGCTCGACGACGTGCGCAAGCAGGTCGCGCTCTGCCTCGAAACCGACGATCGGCTCGAACTGATGCCGATCCTGCTGCTCGGTCCGCCGGGGATCGGCAAGACGCATTTCGCGAAGGCGCTCGCGCAGATGCTCGGCACCGCGTATCACTACGTGCCGATGAGTTCGCTGACGGCCGGCTGGATCCTGTCGGGCGCATCGTCGCAATGGAAGAACGCGAAGCCCGGCAAGGTGTTCGACGCGCTCGTGAACGGCAGCTATGCGAACCCCGTGATCGCCGTCGACGAAATCGACAAGGCGGGCGCCGATGCGCAATACGATCCGCTCGGCGCACTCTACGCGCTGCTCGAACACGACACGGCGCGCGCCTTCGTCGACGAATTCGCCGAAGTGCCGATCGATGCGGGCAACGTGATCTGGATCGCGACCGCGAACGACGCGCACGCGATTCCGGAGCCGCTGCTGAACCGCATGAACGTCTACGAGATCGCGCCGCCCGACGCGGCCGGCGCGCGCCGCATTGCGCAGACGATCTACGACGAGATCCGCATGTCGCACGCGTGGGGCCGGCGCTTCCCGGAAACGCTCGGCGATGCCGCGCTCGACGTGCTGGCCGCGACGCCGCCGCGCACGATGCGCCGCGCACTGCTGCACGCGTTCGGCGCCGCGCGGCTCGACGGGCGCGACGCGATCGAGCCGCGCGACATCCGCGCGGACGAAGGCTCGGCTCGGCGCAGGCCGATCGGGTTCTGAGCGGCGCGCGACGGGCGCGCGCCGCGCCGCGTGTGCGATGCGTAACAGTCGTGACGAGACGTACATCGCGATCGGCAGGCGGGCGAACCGGGACGTACAATTCCGCTGTCTCCCCTCTACGCGCGAGCGACGCGACAAGTCATGGAGCAGATGGATTGTGTAGTGATCGGCGCGGGCGTCGTGGGTCTGGCGATCGCGCGGGAGCTGGCCGCGCGCGGACGAGAGACGCTCGTGCTCGAGGCGGCCGACGCGATCGGCACCGGCACGAGCTCGCGCAACAGCGAGGTGATCCACGCGGGGCTCTACTATCCGCGCGGATCGCTGAAGGCATTGTCGTGCGTGCGCGGGCGCGACCTGCTGTACGAATTCTGCGACACGCACCACGTGCCGCACCGGCGCGTCGGCAAGCTGCTCGTCGCGTCGACCGCCTCGCAGGTGAAGCAGCTGAAGGCGATCGCCGCACGTGCGGAAGAGAACGGCGTGCTCGATCTGCTGCCGCTCACGCGCGCCGAAGCGCAGGCGCTCGAGCCCGCGCTCGAATGCGTGGAGGCGCTGTTCTCGCCGTCCACCGGCATCGTCGACAGCCATCAGCTGATGCTCGCGCTGCTCGGCGCCGCGCAGCGCGACGGCGCCGTATGCGCGCTGAAGTCGCCGGTCGAATCGATCGACGTGCTGCGCGGCGGGCGTTTCGTCGTGCGTACCGGCGGCGACGCGCCGACCGAGATCGAAGCCGCGTGCGTGATCAATAGCGCGGGCCTCGGCGCGCAGGCGCTCGCGCGCCGCACGCGCGGCCTCGATCCGCGCTGGGTGCCGCCGCTCTATCTCGCGCGCGGCAACTACTTCAGCTTGTCCGGTCGCGCGCCGTTCTCGCATCTCGTCTATCCGATGCCGGACCGCGCGGGGCTCGGCATTCACCTGACGTTCGATCTTGCCGGGCAGGCGCGCTTCGGTCCGGACGTCGAATGGATCGACGCGCTGCGCTACGAAGTCGATCCGGCGCGCGCGGACGCGTTCTACGCATCGATCCGCGCGTACTGGCCCGAGCTGCCCGACGGCGCGCTGCAGCCCGCCTACGCGGGCATCCGGCCGAAGGTCGCGGGGCCCGGCGAGCCGCCCGCCGACTTCATCGTGCAGGGCGCCGCGCAGCACGGCGTGCGCGGGCTCGTGAATCTGTTCGGCATCGAATCGCCGGGGCTTACCGCGTCGCTCGCGCTCGCGCAGCGCGTGGGCGAGATGGCCGCATACGGTTAGAGCGCGCTCGCGCGACGCGGCGCGAACGGCGGCCGGCGCGCATCGCAGGCGCGCCGTGTGAAATTCATTATTTCCGGCATTTCGGGACGCACGTTTCGGCGCTTGGCGGTTATGCTGTAGCGGCTGTCGCCAGAACAGCTTTCAAACCGATAACGTTGGAGCGAGTCCCCATGAAAACATCCCGTCGGAGTTTCCTGATTTCGAGCGTCGGCGTCGTGTCCGCGCTGGCGCTGTCGCGCGAAGCGCTGGCCGATGCGCCGATGCTGTCGGAAAGCGACCCGACTGCGCAGGCGCTCGGCTACAAGGCCGACGCGACGAAGGTCGACAAGGCGAAGTATCCGAAATATGCAGCGGGCCAGGATTGCGCGGCCTGCATGCTGTACCAGGGCAAGAAGGGCTCGACGTCGGGTCCATGCGCGGCGTTCGGCGGCAAGCAGGTCGCGGCGAAGGGCTGGTGCAGCGCGTTCTCGAAGATGGGCTGAGGCCCGGCGGCATCGTGCGATGCCGCGATATGTGGTGAAAACCGCACAACGCCCGCGATCCTGCGATCGCGGGCGTTTTTATTGCTTGAAAACGGTTCCGGTGCTTTCTACACTCGCTGCACATCGATGCGCGGGGCAACGCGCACGCCGCGCCGTCCGCGACGGCGAACTCTCCACGACGAGGCACGCATGGCGACGATTGCGAATTCAACGAAACCGGTCCGCCCCGAGCGTGCGCTGAACCGGCGTGCGGTGGCCGCTGCGGTGATCGGCAACGCGCTCGAGTGGTACGACTTCACGGTGTTCAGCTTCATGGCCGTCGTGATCGCCGAGCTGTTCTTTCCGACCTCGAGCGAATACGGGTCGCTGCTGCTGACCACCGCCACGTTCGGCGTCGCGTTCTTCATGCGTCCGATCGGCGGGATCGTGCTCGGCCTGTATGCGGACCGCGCGGGCCGCAAGGCCGCGCTGTCGCTCGTGATCCTGCTGATGACGGCCGGCATCTTCCTGCTCGCGGTCGCGCCGCCGTATGCGGCGATCGGCATCGGCGGCCCGTTGCTGATCGTGTTCGGCCGGCTGCTGCAGGGCTTCTCCGCGGGCGGCGAATTCGGCAGCGCGACCGCGCTCCTGATCGAGGCCGCGCCGTTTTCGAAGCGCGGCTTCTACGGCAGCTGGCAGATGTCGAGCCAGGCCGCCGCGCTGCTGATCGGCGCGGTCGTCGGCGCCGCCGTCACGCGCGGCCTGTCGCCCGAAGCGCTGCGCGCGTGGGGCTGGCGCGTGCCGTTCATCATCGGGCTGATGATCGGCCCGATCGGTTTCTACATCCGCCGCCATCTCGCCGATTCGGAAGCATTCCTGCACGCGCAGCAGAGCGCGCGCCGCCCGACGCTCGGCGAAGTGTTCGCGCGCCACTCGCGCGAAGTGCTCTGCGGGCTCGGCTCGGTGATCGCGCTGACCGTGACGATCTACGTGCTGATCAGCTATCTGCCGACCTTCGCGGTCAAGCAGCTGAAGCTGCCCTACGCGGAATCGTTCTACGCGGTGATCGCAGGCAATCTGCTGCTGACCGTGCTGTCGCCGCTCGCCGGCGCATGGTCGGACCGCATCGGCCGCAAGGGGCTATCGCTCTGGTCGCTGGTGCTGACGCTCGCGCTGATCTATCCGCTGTTCGCATGGCTCGACGCCGCGCCGAGCATCGGCCGGCTGATCGCGGTGCAGGTCGTGCTGTCGATCACGCTTGCCGGCTACTACGGGCCGTTCGGCGCGATGATCGCCGAACTGTTTCCGGCCAACGTGCGCTCGACCGGACTATCGATCGCCTACAACGTCGCGGTGATGCTGTTCGGCGGCTTCGGCCAGTTCATCGTCACGTGGCTGATCAAGGTGACGGGCACGCCGCTCGCGCCGACGTACTACGTGATGGCGGGGCTCGCGCTGTCGATCGTCGCGGTCGCGTTCGTCCCCGCACGCAGCGCGGACCTCGACGCGCCCGCATGAGGCGCACGCGCGCCGGCCGTTGCGGCGCGTGCAACGCAGCGCGCGAAATACGCGAAAACACTGCAAAAGCGCGGTAAAGGCGCACCGTGCCGCCATGTGCTGCACGTCTGCTTCGGCGTCCCTCCTGTTTAGTTGTCGACGGAAACACGCGCGCGATGCGCGGAACCGTCGCTCGCGCACGCGTTGACAGCTTTCGATTGCGCAAAACATCGGCAAAAACCCGCGCAAATGCGTGTAGAGAGGTTTTTTCTCCGGCTTGTTGCAAAATCGCTTGCTCAAGTAATATCCGCGTACGCCGGCCCCGGGAGGGACCGGTTCCGATCTGGAGACCTGGAGGAAACATGGAACACAACCGTCTGTTGCACACCCTGCGTGTTACCGCCATTGCAGGCGTGGCAGCGGCATCGCTCGGCGTCGCGGGCTCTGCATTCGCACAGATCCCGAACAAGACGCTCGTCTACTGCTCAGAAGGCAGCCCGGCGGGCTTCGATTCCGCGCAATACACGACCGGCGTCGATTTCACGGCCGCCACGTTCACCGTCTACAACCGCCTCGTCGAATTCGTGCGCGGCGGCACGAAGGTCGAGCCCGGCCTCGCCGAGAAGTGGGACGTGTCGTCCGACGGCAAGGTCTATACGTTCCACCTGCGCCACGGCGTGAAGTTCCACACGACCGACTTCTTCAAGCCGACGCGCGAATTCAACGCGGACGACGTCGTGTTCACGTTCGAGCGCATGCTCGATCCGAACAACGCGTTCCGCAAGGCGTATCCGGTGTCGTTCCCGTACTTCACCGACATGGGCCTCGACAAGCTGATCACGAAGGTCGAGAAGGTCGATCCGTACACGGTGAAGTTCACGCTTGCCGAACCGAACGCGCCGTTCATCCAGAACATGGCGATGGAATTCGCGTCGATCCTGTCGGCCGAATACGCGGATCAGCTGATGAAGGCCGGCAAGGCCGCCGACATCAACCAGAAGCCGGTCGGCACGGGCCCGTTCATCTTCCGCAGCTACACGAAGGACGCGACGATCCGCTTCGACGGCAATCCGGATTACTGGAAGAAGGGCGAAGTGAAGCTGTCGAAGCTGATCTTCTCGATCACGCCCGATCCGGGCGTGCGCGTGCAGAAGATCAAGCGCAACGAATGCCAGGTGATGAGCTATCCGCGTCCGGCCGACATCGCGACGCTGAAGGCCGACTCGAACATCGACATGCCGTCGCAGCCGGGCTTCAACCTCGGCTACCTCGCGTACAACGTCGAGCACAAGCCGGTCGACAAGCTCGAGGTGCGTCAGGCGCTCGACATGGCGATCAACAAGAAGGCGATTCTCGAATCGGTCTATCAGGGTGCGGGCCAGGCCGCGAATGCGCCGATGCCGCCGACGCAGTGGTCCTACGACAAGAACCTGAAGATGGCCGCCTACGACACCGCCAAGGCGAAGGCGCTGCTCGCGAAGGCCGGTTATCCGAACGGTTTCGAGATCACGCTGTGGGCGATGCCGGTGCAGCGCGCGTACAACCCGAACGCACGTCTGATGGCCGAGATGATCCAGGCCGATTGGGCGAAGATCGGCGTGAAGGCGAAGATCGTCACGTACGAGTGGGGCGAGTACATCAAGCGCGCGCACGGCGGCGAGCAGGACACGATGCTGATCGGCTGGACCGGCGACAACGGCGACCCCGACAACTGGCTCGGCACGCTGCTCGGCTGCGAGGCGATCAAGGGCAACAACTTCTCGCACTGGTGCTACAAGCCGTTCGACGACCTGATCCAGAAGGGCCGCACGACGACGGGCCAGGACGCGCGCACGAAGCTCTACACGCAGGCGCAGCAGATCTTCGCGCAGCAGCTGCCGTTCTCGCCGATCGCGAACTCGACGGTGTACCAGCCGGTGCGCAAGAACGTGGTCGACATGCGCATCGAGCCGCTCGGCTACGCACGCTTCGATGGTGTGAGCGTGAAGTAACGCGGCAGGCGTAAGCTGTCACGAAGACCGAGACCTACCCATCCGGCGGCGGGGGGCCACGAGCTCCCCGTCGCCGGTCGCACATTTCCCACAAGAAAAGACGAGACGCATCATGCTCCGATTCGTGTTGCGCCGCGTGGGCATGGTGATTCCGACCTTCATCGGCATCACCATCCTCGCGTTCGCGCTGATTCACCTGATACCGGGCGACCCCATCGAAGTGATGATGGGCGAGCGCGGCGTCGACCCCGCGATGCACGCGGAGGCGATGAAACGCCTCGGGCTCGACCAGCCGCTGCCCGTGCAATATTTCCACTACATCGGCCGGGCGCTGCACGGCGACCTCGGCACGTCGATCGTCACGAACACGAGCGTCGCCGGCGAGTTCTTCGCGCGCTTTCCGGCGACGGTCGAACTGTCGCTGTGCGCGCTCGTGTTCGCGCTCGTCGTCGGGCTGCCGGCCGGCGTGATCGCCGCGCTGCGGCGCGGCTCGGTCGTCGATCACGGCGTGATGGGCACCGCGCTGACCGGCTATTCGATGCCGATCTTCTGGTGGGGGTTGATCCTCATCATGGTGTTTTCGTCGTATCTCGGCTGGACGCCCGTGTCGGGCCGCATCGCGGTCGAATACGACTTCCCGCATCCGACCGGCTTCATGCTGATCGACGCACTGCTCGCGCCGGACGAGGGGGCGTTCAAGTCGGCGGTCAGCCACCTGATCCTGCCCGCGATCGTGCTCGGCACGATTCCGCTCGCCGTGATCGCGCGGATGACGCGCTCGTCGATGCTCGAAGTGCTGCGCGAGGACTACATCCGCACCGCGCGCGCGAAGGGGCTGTCGCCCGCGCGCGTGGTCGTCGTGCATGCGCTGCGCAATGCGCTGATTCCGGTCGTGACCGTGATCGGCCTGCAGATCGGCACGCTGCTTGCGGGCGCGGTGCTGACCGAGACGCTGTTTTCGTGGCCCGGCGTCGGCAAGTGGCTGATCGATGCGATCGGCCGTCGCGACTATCCGGTCGTCCAGGGCGGCATTCTGCTGATCGCGACGCTCGTGATCGTCGTGAACCTGATCGTCGACCTGCTGTACGGCGTGCTGAATCCGCGCATCCGCCACACGAGGTAATCCATGAGCAATCTGCAAAACACCCTGCCGAGCGAATCCGCGCCGGCCGGCGGCCGTGCGCTCGCGCTGCGCGAGTTCTGGGCCAACTTCTCGCGCAACCGCGGCGCCGTCGGCGCCGGCATCGTCGTGCTGGTGCTGATCGCGGTCGCGATCTTCGCGCCGCTGATCGCGCCGCACAGCCCGGTCGAGCAATACCGCGACTACGTGAAGATTCCGCCCGCGTGGCTCGACGGCGGCAACTGGCAATTCATCCTCGGCACCGACGAAGCGGGCCGCGACATTCTTTCGCGCCTGATGTTCGGCGCACGCATGTCGTTCTGGATCGGCTTCGTGTCGGTCGTGCTCGCGCTGATTCCCGGCATCGTGCTCGGCCTCGTCGCCGCGTTTTTCCAGAAGTGGGCCGACACGGCCGTGATGCGCATCATGGACGTGCTGCTCGCGCTGCCGTCGCTGCTGCTCGCGGTCGCGGTCGTCGCGATCATCGGGCCGGGGCTCACGAACACGATGTTCGCGATCGCGATCGTCGCGCTGCCCGCCTACGTGCGTCTCACGCGCGCGTCCGCGCTCGGCGAGCTGCAGAAGGAATACGTGACCGCCTCGCGCGTGGCCGGCGCCGGCACGCTGCGCCTGATGTTCTCGCAGGTGCTGCCGAACTGCACGGCGCCGCTGATCGTGCAGGCGACGCTCGGCTTCTCGTCGGCGATTCTCGATGCGGCCGCGCTCGGCTTCCTCGGCCTCGGCGTGCAGCCGCCGACCGCCGAGTGGGGCGCGATGCTCGCCTCGGCGCGCGACTACATCGACAACGCATGGTGGATCGTCACAATGCCGGGCCTGTCGATCCTGATTTCGGTGCTCGCGATCAACCTGCTCGGCGACGGGCTGCGCGACGCGCTCGATCCCAAACTGAAACGGATGGCGTGACATGACTTCGAATCTACTGACCATCCGCAATCTCGCGGTGAACTTCAACGGCCTGCCCGCGGTCGACCGGATCAACCTGTCGATCGCGCCGGGCGAGGTGGTGGGCGTCGTCGGCGAATCGGGCTCCGGCAAGAGCGTGACGATGATGGCGCTGATGGGGCTGATCGATGCGCCCGGCAAGGTCACGGCCGACGAGATCACGTTCGACGGCGTGGATCTGCTGAAGGCGTCGCCGAAGGTGCGGCGCAGGATCGTCGGCAAGGACGTCGCGATGGTGTTCCAGGACGCGCTGACGAGCCTGAACCCGAGCTATACGGTCGGCTACCAGATCAAGGAGGTGCTGAAGCTGCACGAAGGGCTGCGCGGCGACGCGCTGCACCGGCGCGCGCTCGAGTTGCTCGACCAGGTCGGTATTCCCGACGCGAAGAACCGGATCGGCGCGTTTCCGCACCAGATGTCGGGCGGGATGAACCAGCGCGTGATGATCGCGATGGCAGTCGCATGCAACCCGAAGCTCCTGATCGCCGACGAGCCGACCACCGCGCTCGACG
>NZ_KV786824.1:0-14942 GCF_001806955.1 Burkholderia sp. HMSC10F09 | reverse complement strand
GCGCTCGACGTGACGATCCAGGCGCAGATCATGGATCTCCTCGTCAAGCTGCAGAAGGAGCGCGGGATGGCGCTCGTGCTGATCTCGCACGACCTGGCCGTGGTGTCGGAGGTCGCGCAGCGCGTCGCCGTGATGTACGCGGGCGAGATCATCGAGACCAACCGCGTGCCCGACATCTTCCGCGCGCCGCATCATCCGTACACCGAAGCGCTGCTCGCGGCGATTCCCGAGCACAATAAGGGGGCGCGTCGCCTTGCCGCATTGCCGGGCATGGTGCCGGGCCGCGATGATCGCCCGTCCGGGTGCCTGTTCGCGCCGCGCTGCAAGTACGTCGTCGACGATTGCCGCAAGGCGCGCCCGGCGCTCGATACGCTGGTGCCCGGCAACGATGCAATGCGCGCGCGCTGCATCAAGCCGCTGAACCTGTCCCATGTCGACCTGAACGGAGGCGCACGATGAATGCTGTCAACGAAACGCGCCGCGTCGAGCACGACGAGGACGACGTGCTGGTGGCCGACCAGCTCGCGAAGCACTACACGGTGCGGCGCGGGATGTTCGGGCAGGGCACGGTGAAGGCGCTGAACGGCGTGTCGTTCGCGCTGAAGCGCGGCCGCACGCTCGCGGTGGTCGGCGAGTCGGGCTGCGGGAAATCGACGCTCGCGCGCCAGCTCACGATGATCGAAACGCCGACGTCCGGCCGTCTGTCGATCGACGGCCAGAACGTGGCCGGCGCGAGCCGCGACACGATCGCCGAGCTGCGCCGCCGCGTGCAGATGGTGTTCCAGAATCCGTTCGCGTCGCTGAATCCGCGCAAGACCGTCGAGCAGACGCTCGCCGAGCCGCTCGAGATCAACACGAAGCTGACCGCGGTCGAACGCGCGCAGCGCATCGCGCAGATCATGCGCACGGTCGGGCTGCGGCCCGAGCACGCGAAGCGCTATCCGCACATGTTCTCCGGCGGGCAGCGCCAGCGTGTCGCGATCGCGCGCGCGATGATCCTCGAGCCGCGGATCGTCGTCGCCGACGAGCCGGTGTCCGCGCTCGACGTGGCGATCCAGGCGCAGATCCTGAACCTGTTCATGGATCTGCAGGAGCAGTTCAAGACGAGCTACGTGTTCATCTCGCACAACCTCGCGGTGGTCGAGCACGTCGCCGACGACGTGATGGTGATGTACTTCGGCAGCGTCGCCGAGCTCGGCGACAAGGCGACGATCTACGCACGGCCGCGCCATCCGTATACGCGCGCGCTGATGTCGGCGACGCCGGCGATCTTCGAGGAAGACCGCCGCGTGCAGATCAAGCTGCAGGGCGAGCTGCCGTCGCCGCTCAATCCGCCGTCGGGCTGCGCGTTTCACCAGCGCTGCCCGTATGCGATCGAGCGGTGCCGTGTCGAGGAACCGCAGCTGCGCGACGTCGACGGACGCCGCGTGGCCTGCCATCGCGCCGAGGAGGTGGGGGAGGCGAATGCCTGAACGGTTGGCGGCGCGCGCGTCGAGCGCGCGCCGTTCGGGAGCGGGCAGCGCGCGCATGCTGCGCGCCTGCCGCAGCGCGCGGCGCTGGAGCGTGCGCACCGTGACTGGCGCGGCGCTGGCCGGTGCATGCCTTGCGGCCGGCATCGGCGTGCCGGTCGACGTGGCGCGCGCCGAAGGGCGAGCGCCCGCCACGTCGCCGATCCATCCGTCACAGGTGCCGCCGCCCGGCGTGAGCCTGCCGGGCTTTCACGTGCCGCCGTCCGAGTCGAACGGCACCGTCGCGCGCGGCGCGGTGCGCGTGCAGCCCGCGCGCATGCCGTTCTACGTCGCGACCAAGGGCCGCGTCACGCTCTACGTGCTCGGCACGCTGCATACGGGCGATCCGTCCGACTATCCGAGCGCGCAGCCGTTCCGGCCGCGCATCCTCGCCGCGCTCGCCGCGTCGCCGACGCTCGCGCTCGAGCTGTCGCCCGACGATCTGCTCGAATCGCAGGACGACGTCGCGAAGTACGGCGTCTGCCGTTACGCCTGCCTGCCCCGGCTGCTGCCCGAGCCGCTGTGGCAGCGGCTCGCGGCGCGTCTGCACGGCAATCCGGCTGCGCTCGCGGAAATCCGCAAGATGCGGCCGTGGCTCGCGTCGCTCGTCGTCGAGACCTACGATTCGCTGTCGGCCGGCCTGCAGACCGAGTACGGCACCGAGGCGCAATTACAGAACGTATTCCTGAAGAAGAAGGGCGGCCGCGTGATCGGGCTCGAGACGCTGGCCGAGCAGATGCGCGCGTTCACCGGCCTGACGCTCGCCGAGCAGCGCGAAATGCTCGCGCAGGACATGGTGCAGACGCCCGCGCAGAACGCCGACGACGTGAAGGCGCTGCACCGGCTGTGGCGAATTGGCGACGCCGATGCGATCGCCGCATGGGCCGTCGCGAAGAGCGAACGGCTGGCGCGATCGAAGGCGTTGTCGGCGTCGATCGACAACAAGATCCTGTACGAACGCAATCGGCGCTTCGTTGCACGGATGACGGCAATCGCGGCGCCGAACCGCCCGCTGTTCGTCGCGATTGGCGCGCTGCACTTGGGCGGCCCGCGCGGCGTGCTCGAATTGTTGCGTCGACAAGGTTACAGCGTCGACGCGAACTGACGGCGCGCGACGCGCCGCTTCGATCCATCCCCGTTTGATTGCCGGTGCATCGACGGCACGCGACGTGTGCGCTGCGCGGCGCACCGATCAGGAAAACCCTCGATTCGTCGGAAAATAGCGTTTAAAACGATTGACATCCGGTTCGGCCAATCTCTATTCTTCGCATCACAAGTTGAAAAAATGAAAAGAACAGATAAGTACAGGTAAGTTCTACGGGGTAGCAAAAAAAAGCGCGGGGTGAGCGCAGCCGGCACGTCGTCAGCGTGCCGGCCACGGCGTGGCTGCATGCACGGCGGGGCCATCATCGTCGGATAACAAATGCATGCGGACCGACTTGCGAAAAGCAGCGTTCCGTCGTCCGACCGGGGAATGCAGTATCGGGCGGCGGCGGACGTTTTTTCATCCGGAGCAGCTTTCCGGTCGCTGCCGACAGACGGTTTGGTGGACGTATCGACAGACGGCGAAGCCGCGGCGAATACGTCGACAGAAAAGCGCTACGAGGGCGCTTTTTTCTTTTGTGCGGCCGATGCGCGTCGTCGCCGCTTCTTCGAGCAGCGGGCGCGATCGACGCGTTTTACCGGCCGGTCGGCGATTTCAATGTCTGGCCGACCGTGTGGCGCATCGTTGGATTGGCCGGAAGGCCGCGTTGAGCGGATAAGGCGGCACTGAAATGGCGGCGGGCCCGAAACAGGTCATGCCTGCGGTGCAACGCCGAAAGCCCGCCATCGGCATCTGAAGTTCAGCGACAGTTCATCCCGTTGCTTTTTGTCGATTGGCAGGCGGCTGAAGCCCGCCGTGCAGTCCACCGCCGACAACCCCGATGATCATGCCCTGGATGCCCATCATTCCGATCGGCTGCCCCGTGGCGGCTCCCGCGAGCGCACCACCGATTCCTCCAGCGACGGATTGCTGCAAGCCGCCCAGCACCATACCGCCCCAATTCCATGCGCCCGAAACAGCAGCGCATTCTTCGGCCGTGAGCATTCTCGGGCTGGTGAGTGCCGTCAGACCTGCGGAATTGCCGGCTTGGCATGATGCGTGAGTGAAGTTTGAAATCATGACGATCGACCTATTGATTTGTAGTATGCGAACAGCAGGCTCTCCGCAATAACGGCAAGCGATATGAGACCCACCGATAACGTCGTGGTGATGTGAAAGTCTGTCAGTTTTTCAATGGACGAGTGCGCTCCCATGTAGATGAGAAAAATAATCGCGGCCTTTGTCGGTATCAGTATGAGATTTTTCGGCGTGAATGGCTTCATTGGCTGTGATCGAAATGAATGCGATGTTGTTGCGTGTGTGCCCGTTTAGGGGTGAATTTATCACTCCGCCTGATGAGTGAAAATGTGCAATTTCTCACGCTTTTTACTGTTTCAGATGGCTTCGCACACTGCGTGGGTGGCTTGGAAGGAGCGAAATCTGCGGGCCGCAGTGTCGTCCATCGGCGGGAGCAGGCGATACGGCGCGCCGGCATAACACGCGTCGAGCGTATGACAGATCCGAGCGCGTCAGCAAAAAAGAGCTTACTCGGGCGCCTTCGAAGCACGCCAATACCATGAGAAATTCCATATTCTCGATCGAGATTCGAAGTGCTAGGTTATTCGTCGATGCGCACGCCGGTAACTTTCTTGCTCAAAGCTGGAATTGCATCTTGCGGTAATTGGCAGCCGTAAATCGACGGTGGATGCACGTACGGCATCCACCGCTCTCGATTACTCATTTTTTACATCGCTCAATGAAATTTCGATCCGTGATTCAGGCAGCAGCGAAATTTGCAGAATACGGCATCTTCATGGCTCCGCTTGCTCCGCGCTTTGGCGGTGGATGGTCGGGCATTCTGGTTGGCGGCGCAGTCAGGGCGCTCGTCTTCGCCGCGGGATACGCACTTCTCCTTTACATGCTGAACAGCTGGTCGCTCTTCAAATGGAGCGCCGGGGCACTCTGTTTCCTCTTGTATGCCTGCTTGCAGGAAACGATCACGTGCCGCAGCGCGGGCCGCTAAACTGCGTCGCGGCAGTGAAGAGCGTGGCGCAATTCGACCGCGCCGACCGACCGCATCAATTACGTTCGATCACGAGGACCTTCGAGCGGATAGACGGTTGCCGGTCTAGCCATCGGCTCTCGCGCCAAGTCGCGCTCCTTCCCGCTGTCGTCACGTGCATCGATCAGTCCCAACGCAATTGCACGCGTAATGACGTGAGTACGATTCCGGGCGCCCAAAACGCGCATCGCGCTTGCAATGTGATTGTCGACCGTGCCGAGCGCCAGATTCAGCATCGTCGCGACTTCCTTGGTCGAGTGCCCGGAACAAACCAGTGACAGCACGTCGCGCTGACGACGCGTCAAACGCATACCGGAGCCGGCATCGGCTGCGATGTCGGGAAACGCAGAGCGGCCGTCGAGCACCGACTGCAGCGCGTCGGAGAAAGCATCGAGCGGCGCGCCCTTGGCAAGGTACGCAATCATGCCCAGACGTTTCGCCTCATCGATCCACGGCCGCCGAAGGGCCGCCGTCACGATCGCACATCGATCGGCAACGCCCGATGCATGAAACTGCCGCGCGAGCGGCAGCCCGCCTCCGGGCACATCGAGATCCAGAAAAATCCGGAACCAGCCGGACATACGGCGAAAAAGATCTAGCGCACCGCTCGCACTGTGGCAAACCGTCACATCGATCCGGTCGTTCAGATCGGTCAATGCGCGGCCAATCGCATTCGCGACGATCGGGTGCGCGTCGACAACGAGGACCGGCAAGCGCTCGCAGCTTCCTCTCGTCATTGTCCACTCCTGTTCGTGAACCGGGGCAGGACGTAGACAGTGCCACCGAGAGCGCCTCGAAACAATCGTATACCGTCCATTGCGCCGAACCCTGAGACGCAGTGCAGGCTGGGTACGCGGTGCCGGTTTGACTTCGCAAAGGGCGCGCCCGGGCAGCGGACGGATCGCGCCGGCATACCGGGCAAGCAAGGAAAGAGCGCGGCACATCAGGACGCTTGCGAGACCGCAATCAATCAGAGTGCGGCCACCGCCCAAAGGAAAACGCGCCCGCGCGCGGCGCTTTTCGGGTGACACCATCGCCGCGGCTTTGCCGTCTATCGACGGGTGTCCTAAAGCCGTCCGGCCGATGGCGACCGGAAACGTACTCGGACGAAAAAGATCCGCGGCCGCCCGAGGCCTGCCTTTGCCGGTAAGACGACTGAACCTCGCTTGTCGGCGCGAGAAACGCCGCGCAGGAACAAGGCGCCGCCCGGCAGCGACAGGACTTACGTCTCTTCCCCCGCCTGCAACGCCCCCGGCGCCGCCACCTCCACCCCCGCCTTTTCCAGCGCCTCCCGAATCCTTCTCGCGAACGCGAGCGCATGCGGTCCGTCGCCGTGCAGGCAGACCGTCTGCGCATTGAGCGGCACCCATTCGCCGCTCACCGCACGCACCTGCCGGTCGCGCACCATGTCGAGCGTCCGCGCGAGCACCGCGTCTTCGTCGTCGATCAGCGCGCCGGGCTCGCTGCGCGGGACGAGCGAACCGTCGGCGCGATAGCCGCGATCGGCAAAGACCTCTTCGACGGCCGCGAGCCCCGCTTGCCGCGCGGCGGCCACGAACACGCTGTTCGCAAGCCCGAACACCGCGAGCGACGGATCGAAATCGTGGATCGCCGACACGACCGCATCCGCGATCATCGGATCGCGCGCCGCCTGGTTGTACAGCGCGCCGTGCGGCTTCACGTGCGCGATGCGTCCGCCTTCCGCCTGCGCGATCGCGGACAGCGCACCGAGCTGATAGAGCACGCCGGCATAGATGTCGCCGGCCGGCAGCTGCATTTCCTTGCGCCCGAAATTCTCCGGATCGTGAAAGCTCGGATGC
Organism: Burkholderia sp. HMSC10F09; assembly: GCF_001806955.1. Classification (NCBI taxonomy): domain Bacteria; kingdom Pseudomonadati; phylum Pseudomonadota; class Betaproteobacteria; order Burkholderiales; family Burkholderiaceae; genus Burkholderia; species Burkholderia sp. HMSC10F09. The sequence goes on along the minus strand of NZ_KV786824.1, from coordinate 8,468 downwards.
GCGCCGATCGCGACGCCTTTCTGCACGGCCCAGCGCACGCAGTCACGCATCGCATTGGCGCCGCCCGCATGCCAGCCGCATGCGATGTTTGCCGATGTGACGAGGTCGAGCAGCGCCTCGTCCGATCCGCATCCTTCGCCGAGATCGGCATTCAGATCGATTTCCATGATGTTCCTCATCCACTCATTGCGCGGCGCGCCCGGAACGTCGTCGCGTTCCGGACGTCGTCACGCGGCGCGCGACTGCGCGCGGCGGCGCGCCTCCTCGCGCATCTCGATCGCGACGTCGATCTGACGCAGATAGGCGCGTTCCGCGATCAGCGCGGCGCGCGCGGCTTCGGGCGTCGTGCGCACGAAGCGGATCGGCAGGTTCAGCCGCGCCTGCGCGAGCTTCCACAGATCGGCGCGGATCACCGTGCCGATCTTCGGATAGCCGCCGGTGGTCTGCGCGTCGTGCATCAGCACGATCGGCTGACCGTTCGGCGGCACCTGGATCGTGCCGGGCAGCACCGCGTGCGACAACAGTTCGGCCGGCCGCTCGCGCACGAGTTCGACACCCGCGAGGCGATAACCCATCCGGTTGCTGTTCGCGGTGACGAGCCATTCCTCGTCCCAGAACGCCTGCTGCGAATCGGCCGCGAACGACGCGAAGTCGGGGCCCGGCAGCACGCGCACGGGCATCGCCCACGGCGCATGCGCGGGCCGATGGCGGCGCGGCGGCTCGTCGACGCGCACGAACGCACACCAGGCCGGCGCCTTCACGCCGAACTCCGGGGCGTCGGGCGCGAGGCAGCCGATGCCGGCCGGCGGCACGCCCACCGGCAGACGATCGCCGTCGCGCAGCGCGCGACCGCCGAGGCCGCCGAAATGCGAGGCGAGATCGGTGCTGCGCGAGCCGAGCACGGGCAGCACGTCGATGCCGCCGGCGATGCACAGATAGCCGCGCATCCCGCGCTTGGCGGCCGGCAGCACGAGCGTCTGTCCGGCTTCGACGGGCAGGCTCCACCACGAATACACGGGCTTGCCGTCGAGCGTCGCGCCGAACTCGGTGCCGGTGATCGCGATGCGCGCCGCGCGCGTGAAGCGGAACGCGGCGGGGCCGAACGTGATTTCGACGGCGGCCGCGTCCGGCCGGTTGCCGACGAGCCGGTTGCCGACTTCGAGCGCGAGCCCGTCGAGTGCGCCGCCGAGCGCGACGCCGAGATGGCGCGCGCCGCGCCGGCCGAGATCCTGCACGCTCGACAGCGGGCCGGCGCGCATCACTTCGATGTTGCCCGGTGCGTGGTTCTGGCTCATCGTGCGTCGACTCCGGCAATGACGAATCGCACGCGGTCGCCGGGCAGCAAGAGCGTCGGCGGCTGCCGCGACGGATCGAACAGCGCGAGCGACGTGCGGCCGATCAGCTGCCAGCCGCCGGGCGACGTGGCCGGGTAGATGCCCGTCTGCGCGCCGCCGATGCCGACCGAGCCGGCCGGCACCTCGAGGCGCGGCACGGTGCGGCGCGGCACATGCAGCGCCGGCTCGAGACCGCCGAGATACGCGAAGCCCGGCTGGAAGCCGATGAAGAACACCACGTATTTCCCGGCCGCATGGCGTTCGACGACCTCGTCGGCCGATAGCCCGGTGTGCGCGGCGACGGCCGCCAGGTCGGGACCGGCCGCACCGCCGTACTCGACCGGAATCTCGACCTCGCGCCCGTCCGCGTGCTCGACGTCGGCCGTCTGCCAGGCGTCGCGCAGCAGCGGCGTCAGCGATTCGGCGCTCGCGGCGAGCGCGTCGAACACGATCGTCAGGTTGTTCATGCCGGGCACGACATCGACGACGTCGGGCCACGTGCGCGCGTGCGCGGCAACGGCCCAGACACGGCGCTGGCAGTCGAGCGTGGCGGGCGGCGGCACTTCGCAGACGAGTGCGGTGTCGCCAAGCGGATAGATGCGAGGTTGCGTCATCGGACTGGCACGGTTCGGACGGCAATGTTAACGTACATTCTCGATAAAATATCGATAAGTTACCAATAAGCGTTTTTGCCTAGCGTGTGCGCCAGACCTTCTGGCGTACACTCGGCACACCCTGACAACCCGCTTGCGCCGCCTCTCCATGAAGCGTCATCCGACCAAGATCGTCTCGTCCGAACATCTCGTCTCCGACTCGAGCGCCGAACTGTCGGAACTCGAATATGGGCTGATCATGGCCGGCAACGCATTCAACCGATGGATGGTGCGTTGCATGTCGGCGGCGGGCGCGAAGGACATGACGGCGGTCGAAGTATCGCTGCTGCATCACGTCAGCCATCGCGAACGCAAGAAGAAGCTCGCCGACATCTGCTTCGTGCTCAATATCGAGGATACGCACGTCGCGACCTATGCGCTGAAAAAACTGATCGCGCGCGGCTACGTGCAAAGCGAGAAAAGCGGCAAGGAAGTGTTCTTCTCCGCGACCGACGCGGGGCGCGACTTGTGTCTGAAGTATCGCGAGGTGCGCGAGCACTGTCTGATCGAGACGCTGAAGGACAGCGGCCTCACGAACGAGCAGATCGGCGACGCGGCGCAGCTGCTGCGCCACGCATCGGGCCTGTACGACACGGCCGCGCGCGCGGCGGCATCGCTGTAAACGATTGCGCGCCTCGGCGCGACGGCGGCATGCATGCGGCACGCCGCCGTGCGTCCTCATTCGGCGGACGGATAGAGTTGCGCGTCCGTCACGATCCAGTCCATCGCGAGATCGTGCGCTTCGGCCGGTAGCGCGTCGACGCGGCATGCGTCGTACGCGATGCCGACCGTGACCGGGAGCGACGCGCCCGGCCATGCGGCGAGCGTGCGATCGTAATAGCCGCCGCCGTAGCCGAGCCGGTAGCGCTGCAGATCGAAGCCGACGCACGGAATCAACAGCAGGTCGGGCATGACGACGACACCGGATGCAGGCTCCGGAATGCGGTGATGGCCTTCGCGCATCGGCGTGTGCGCATCCCACGCGTGAAATGCGAGCGGCGTGTGGCGCTCGCCGATCACGGGCAATGCGGCGCGGCGCCCGCTGCCTGCCGCGCACCACGCGAGCACCGCATCGCGCGCATCGAATTCGCCGGGAAGCGGCCAGTAGAAGCCGACGGTCACGGGCGCGAGCCGCTCGAGCAACGCACGCAATCGCGCCTCGAGCGAAGCGTTCGCGGCGGGGCGCGACGCGGCGTCGCGGCGCGCGCCGGACAGCGTTTTGCGAAGCGCAACCTTCGGGTTCGGCACAGGGTTGCGTGCTATGCTTTCGCTCAATTCGTGCTCCATTCAAAACGATGTCGAACAGCCTTTTCCGAGTATATCGTGCGGTCGCGCTCGCGCTGTCGGCCGCCGCGCTCGTCGCCGGCACGGCCGCCTGTGCCGCCCCGAACGACGACACGCTGGCCGGGGACGACCAGATCTTCGTGCAGCTTCGCGAAGCGGCGCGCCGCAACGACGCAGCGAAGGCTGCGCAGCTCGCCGCGATGATTCCGAACTATCCGGTGCCGTCGTACGTCGAGTATTTCCAGATCAAGCCGCAGCTGTTCGACTCGACGGGCCGCGCGCGCGTGGATGCGCCGGACGCGCCCGTGGTGTCGTTCCTGCAGCGCTACGACGGGCAGGCGATCGCCGATCGCATGCGCAACGATTATCTGCTCGTGCTCGGCGCGCGCCACGACTGGCGCAATTTCGACGAGCAGTACAAGCGTTTCGTGCTCGACGACGACACGCAGGTCAAGTGCTACGCGCTCGAGTCGCGCGCGGCGCGCGGCGAGAACGTCGCCGATGCGGCGCGCGCGCTGCTCGTCGAGCCGAAGTATTACGGCGACGCGTGCGTCGACCTCATCACCGCACTCGCGGTCAATCAGCAGTTCACGAGCGACGACGTGTGGCAGCAGGCGCGCTTCGCGTACGAGCAGAACTACACGTCGCTCGGCGGCAAGATCGTCGATGCACTCGGCGCGCGCCCGGTCGGCTTCGATCAGGCGACGAGCGCACCGCCGCTGTACCTCGCGCGCGGCGTCGGCGGCGACGCGGCCTCGCATCAGCTCGCGCTGATCGCGCTCGGCCGGATGGCGCGCAACGATCCGGACTCGGCGGCCGCGATGCTGACGTCGATCGCGCCGTCGCTGACGAAGCAGGAGCAGGCGATCGCGTGGGGCGCGATCGGCTATCAGGGCGCGCTGAAGCGCTCGCCGCTCGCGTCGGTCTGGTATGCGAAGTCCGCGAACGCGCCGCTGTCGAATTCCGGCTACGAATGGCGCACGCGCGCGGCGCTGCTCGCCGGCAACTGGCCGATGGTGCGCTGGTCGATCGAGCAGATGCCGCCGTCGCTGCGCGAAGATCCGGCGTGGATCTACTGGCATGCGCGCGCGCTGAAGCAAAGCGGCGACACGCTGCAGGCAAACCAGGAATTCGAGCAGGTCGCGGGCCAGTTCAACTTCTACGGGCAGCTCGCCGGCGAGGAGCTCGGTCAGCGCACGACGATTCCGCCGCGCACACGCGTCAGCGACGCGGAGATCGACGCGATGAGCAAGGTGCCGGGCTTCGCGCTCGCGCAGCGCTTCTATTCGCTGAACCTGCGGCTCGAAGGCAACCGCGAATGGAACTGGCCGCTGCGCGGCATGACCGACCGTCAGTTGCTGGCAGCCGCGGAATACGGCAAGCGCATCGGGCTGCTCGACCGCACGGTCAACACGGCCGATCGCACGAAGGCCGAGCACGATTTCACGCTGCGCTATCCGTCGCCGTATCGCGACATCGTCGAGCGCTACGCGCAATCGACCGGCCTCGACATCGAATGGGCGTACGGGCTGATCCGCCAGGAATCGCGCTTCATCACGAGCGCGCGTTCGTCGGCGGGCGCCGGCGGCCTGATGCAGCTGATGCCGGCCACGGCGCAGCTCGTCGCGAAGAAGCTCGGCATGGGCACGATCACGCGCGCGCAGATGCACGACATCGATACCAATATCCAGCTCGGCACCTGGTATCTGGCGGACATCTACAACAACTTCGACAGCTCGCCGGTGCTCGCGACGGCCGGCTACAACGCGGGCCCCGGCCGCCCGCGCCAGTGGCGGCAGGTATTGACGCAGCCCGTCGAAGGCGCGATCTTCGCGGAAACGATCCCGTTCAACGAGACGCGCGACTACGTGAAGAACGTGTTGTCGAACACCGTGTATTACGCGGCCTTGTTCGAAGGCAAACCGCAGTCGTTGAAGAAACGGCTGGGCATGATCTCGCCCTGATCCGCAACCTTCACACTGCCGCGCACGACGCGGCAGTGTCCTTTTTGAGGTTCCGACCATGGATGGCCAGACCGTCGCGCTGCTGGGCGGCACCGGCTTTATCGGCAGCCGGCTCGTCGCAGCGCTGATCGACGCCGGCAAGCACGTCCGGATCGGCACGCGCCGTCGCGAGCACGCGCGCCATCTGTCGATGCTGCCGGTCGACATCGTCGAGCTCGAGACGTTCGACACGCGTTCGCTCGCGCGCTTCGTCGCCGGCGCGCAGGCGGCCGTCAATCTGGTCGGCGTGCTGCACGGCGGCCGCGGCACGCCGTACGGCGCCGGCTTCGAGCGCGCGCACGTCGCGCTGCCTGCCGCGCTCGCGCGCGCGTGCGCCGAAGCCGGTGTGCGGCGTGTGCTGCACATGAGCGCGCTCGGCGCCGACTCGCACGGGCCGAGCATGTATCAGCGTTCGAAAGGCGACGGCGAGGCCGCGCTGCACGCGATCGCCGCGACCGAGCCGCTCGCGGTGACGATCTTTCGTCCGTCGGTCGTGTTCGGGCCCGGCGACGCGTTTCTCAATACCTTCGCGCGGCTGCAGCGCATCGCGCCGGTGCTGCCGCTCGCGATGCCCGACGCGCGCTTTCAGCCGGTATTCGTCGGCGACGTCGTGCGCGCGTTCGTCAACACGCTCGAGCTGAGCGCCGCGCACGGGCGCACGTACGAACTGGGCGGGCCGACCGTCTACACGCTCGAGCAGCTGGTGCGTTACTGCGGCACGCTGGTGGGCCGGCAGGCACGCATCGTGCGGCTGCCCGACGCGCTCGCGCAGCTGCAGGCGCGCGTGTTCGAGTGTCTGCCCGGCGAGCCCGTGATCACGCGCGACAATCTCGCGTCGATGTCGGTGCCGAACGTGCTGTCGGGGCCGCTCGCGCCGGAACTCGGCATCGTGCCCGCGAGTCTCGAGAGCATCGCGCCGGCCTATCTCGGCGACGCCGCGCAGCGCTCGCGATTCGAAGCGCTCCGCTCGCGCCGCTAGCGCGGCATCGGCGGCGCGCCCATCCCCGTTTTCACTTTCGCGCTTTTCGGAAGACCATCATGAAACTCGTCATTGGTGACAAGAACTACTCGTCGTGGTCGATGCGGCCGTGGCTGCTGCTCACGCATTTCGGCATTCCGTTCGACGAGATCGCGATCGAGCTGCGGCGCGACGATACGGCCGCGCGCATCCGCGAATATTCGCCGTCCGGCAAGCTGCCGTGTCTGATCGACGATCACGGCGTCGCGATCTGGGAATCGCTCGCGATCGCCGAGACGCTCGCCGAGCGCTTTCCGCAGTACCCGATGTGGCCGGCCGATCCCGCGCGGCGCGCGCATGCGCGCAGCATCTCGGCCGAGATGCACGCGGGCTTCGCCGCGCTGCGCACGCAGATGGGGATGAACGTGCGTGCGTCGATGCCGGGCCGCGGCGCGACGCCCGAAGCGCTCGCCGACGTCGCGCGGATCGACGCGCTGTGGAGCGAGTGCATCGCGGCCTCGGGCGGCCCGTTCCTGTTCGGCGAATTCGGCATCGCCGACGCGATGTACGCGCCGGTCGTGATGCGCTTCAACACGTACGCGCCGACGCTTTCGCCCGAGGCGGCCGGCTATGCGGCGCGCATCACCGCGCTGCCGGCGGTCCGGCAGTGGATCGACGCGGCGCGGCGCGAGACGAACGTGATTGCCGAATACGAGCCGGCGCGATGAACATCTATGCCGTGGGCGGTGCGATCCGCGACGAACTGCTCGGCGTGCCGGTGCAGGACCGCGACTACGTGGTGGTCGGCGCGACGCCCGAGCAGATGATCGCGCAGGGCTTCCGGCCGGTCGGCAAGGATTTCCCGGTGTTCCTGCATCCGGACACGCACGAGGAATATGCGCTTGCGCGCACCGAGCGCAAGACGGCGGCCGGCTATCACGGCTTCCAGTTCCACTACGCGCCCGACGTGACGCTCGACGAGGATCTCGCGCGCCGCGACCTGACGATCAACGCGATGGCGCGCGAGGTGAGCCCGGACGGCACGCTGATCGGCCCGGTCATCGATCCGTTCGACGGCCAGCGCGATTTGCGCGCGCGCGTGTTCCGGCACGTGAGCGACGCGTTCGTCGAGGACCCGGTGCGGATTCTGCGGCTCGCGCGCTTTGCCGCGCGTTTTGCCGACTTCACGGTGGCCGACGATACGCTCGCGCTGATGCGGCGGATGGTCGACGCGGGCGAAGTCGATGCGCTCGTGCCCGAGCGCGTATGGCAGGAGCTCGCGCGCGGGCTGATGGAAGCGAAGCCGTCGCGGATGTTCGCGGTGCTGCGCGACTGCGGCGCGCTCGCGCGGATCCTGCCGGAGGTCGACGGGCTGTGGGGCGTGCCGCAGCGCGCCGACTATCACCCGGAAGTCGACACGGGCGTGCACGTCATGATGGTCGTCGACTACGCGGCGAAGCAGCGCTATTCGCTGCCGGTGCGCTTCGCGGCGCTTACGCACGATCTCGGCAAGGCCACGACGCCCGACGACGTCCTGCCGCGCCACACCGGCCACGAAGGCCGCAGCGTCGATCTGCTGAAGCCGCTGTGCGAGCGGCTGCGCGTACCGAACGAATGCCGCGACCTCGCGCTCGTCGTCGCGCGCGAGCACGGCAACCTGCATCGCGTGATGGAGATGGGCGCGGCGGCGCTCGTGCGGTTCTTCGAGCGCACCGACGCGCTGCGCAAGCCGGCGCGTTTCGCCGAGATGCTGCAGGCATGCGAGGCGGACGCGCGCGGGCGGCTCGGGCTCGAAGCGCAGCCGTATCCGCAGGCCGAGCGGCTGCGCGTCGCGCTCGCGGCCGCGCGCAGCGTCGACGCGGGCGCGATCGCGCGCGAGATCGGCAGCGATTCGGCGAAGATCAAGGACGCCGTGCATCGCGCACGGATCGAGGCGGTCGCGCATGCGCTCGAGATCGGCGAGTAACGGCGGCGGACGGCAGGACGGCGTATGCGGTGCGCGCCACGGTGTGCGCCTCAGCGCAGGCAGGTTTGGCGGTCGGCGTAGGCGGCGGGCAGGTTGCGCCGCTGCCGGGGCGACGCTTTAGGGCTTCGCGCGCGCCGCGCGTTTGGGGCGCGGGGCGCGTGCGCTCGCCGTGCGGCGACCGACGCGCGCGGGCGATTCGCTATCGGATGCCGCCGCGCCGGCATCGGCGGGTGCGGATGCCGATTGAGCGGCGGGCTTGGCGGCGCGCTT
>NZ_KV786823.1:0-8117 GCF_001806955.1 Burkholderia sp. HMSC10F09 | reverse complement strand
GCTCGTGCTCGCGGGCAGCGTCTGCATGCTGCTGTTCGCCGCGTTGTCGACGCTCGTGCTCGCGTTTTTCGAGCAGAACATCGCGGGCGCCGCGCTGTGGGTGAACGGCAGCCTGTATCAGCCGGGCGCAGCCGGCCTCGCGCTCGCCGCGCGCTGGCTCGTCGCACCACTCGTCGCCTTGCCGTTCGTGATGCGGCCGCTCGATCCGCTCGCGCTCGGCGACGACGCGGCGGCCGCGGCCGGCGTGCGCGTCGATGCGACGCGGCTCGCCGCGACGGTCGTCGCAGTCGCGTTCACGAGCGTCGCGGTCAGCATCGCGGGACCGCTGTCGTATGTCGGCCTCGTCGCGCCGAACCTGATTCGCCAGATCCGCGGTGCGCGCGCGGCGCGGCTCGGTGCGCTCGTCCCGCTGTCCGCACTCGCCGGCGCAGCGCTCGTGCTCGTCACCGACAGCGCGGTGCTCGCGTCGGGACTCGATGCGACGCTGTCGACCGGCGTCGCGATCGCGCTGGTCGGCACGCCGCTGATGCTGACGATGATCCGGCGCGGTGCGGCGTGGTCGGGCGTGCTGCACGGGCAGCCCGAGCGCGCGGCCGGCGGCCGGTCGACGCGCATCGTCGGCTGGCTCGAACGGCTCGGCTGGCCGCTGCGCTCCGCGCTGTTCGCCGCGGTCGCGCTCGTCGTCGTATACGTCGGCGTGTCGTCCGGGCCGGAATGGCTCGCGCCGGCGCGCTGGTTCGCCGCGTCGACCGGGCACGATCCGCTCGCGCGCATGCTGCTCGATCTGCGCATGCCGCGGCTGCTGTGCGCGCTGCTCGCCGGCGCGCTGCTTGCGGTGAGCGGCGTCGCGATGCAGAGCGTCGTGCGCAATCCGCTCGCGGGGCCGGAAGTGCTCGGCGTTACCCAGGGCGCGGGGCTCGTCACGCTGTTCGCGCTGTCCGCGTGGCCGTTAATCGGCCACGTCGGGCTCGCGGCCGCCGCGCTGAGCGGCGGCGGACTGTCGCTCGCGATCACGCTCGCGCTCAATCATCGCCATCGCTATGCGCCGCTCGCGGTCGCGCTGACCGGCATCGTGACGGGCGCGCTATGGACCACGCTCGCGCAATGGCTGATCACGCAGGAAAGCGTGCAGCCCGCGCGCTTCGTCGTCTGGCTCGTGGGCGGCACGTACGGCCGCAGCTGGGGCGAGGTGTCGATGCTCGTGCCGTGGTGCGTGCTCGCCGTGCCTGTCTTCGCGTGGCTCGCGAAGCCGCTCGACATGCTTGCGCTCGGCGACGACCAGGCCGCCGCGCTCGGCCTGCCGGTCGCGATACTGCGGCCGCTCGCGCTGACGATCGCGACGCTCGCCGCGTGCGCGGCCGTCGCGGCGGTCGGGCCGATCGGCTTCATCGGACTGATGGCGCCGCACGTCGCGACGATGCTCGGCGCGCGCCGTCATCGCACGCGGCTGTGGCTCGCGGCCGCCTGCGGTGCGCTGATTCTCGCCGCCGCCGATCTCGCGGCGCGCACGCTCGTCGCGCCGCGTGAAGTGCCGGCCGGCGTGCTGACCGCGCTGATCGGCGCGCCGTACCTGCTCGGGCTGCTGATTCTCGAGGCGCGCCGCACGCGGCGCGCGGCGCGATGACCGGGCTGCGCGACGGTGCACGCGCGACGCGTTTCTCGACCTTCGCGCCCGAGCCGTTCGCGGCGCATCTCGACGTCGTGTGGCTCGGCATGCCGGACGACGCGCAGCGCGGCGGCCGCCGGATCGTACCGGTCACCGCGCTGGCCGAACACCGCGACGCGATCGTCGATGCGATGGTCCGTCATTACGGCGGCGATCCGGCACGCCATACGCGTGCGCTCGTGTCGCAGTGGAGCAAATACTATTTCGGCCGCGCGGTGCCGGCCGGCGTCGTTGCCGCGCTGACGCTCGGCCGGCCGCTCGACATGACGCCCGAGCGCACGTTCGTCGCGCTCGACGACGGGATGCCCGGCGCGCTGTATTTCGCCGCGGACGCGCTCGGCGCGCCGTGCGACGAGCCGGCGCGCCGCCATGCGGGGCTCGTCGCGCATCTGCGTGCCACGATCGCGCTGCTCGCCGGCATCGGCGGCGTCACGCAGCGCGTGCTCTGGAGCAACGCGGGCAATCTGCTCGACTTCCTGTTCGATCGTTACCGGACGCTGCCGTGCGCGATCGACCGTGCACGCGATGCCGAGTGGCTGTTCGGTGCGACGTGCGTCGACGGCGAACCGAATCCGCTGCGGCTGCCAGTGCGCGACGTGGTGCCGCGCTCGCCGTTGCTGCCGACGCCGTTTCGCGCGCGCCGCGTGTGCTGCCTGCGCTATGAAATTCCTGGAGAAACGCAACTGTGTGGAAGCTGTCCTCTGCTGCTGACGATGGACGACGCGGCGCTGGCCGAGCAGGACGCGATCCGATGACGGATGCGGGACGCCGACGTGCGCTCGCGCAACTCGCCGCCAGCGCGTGCTGCGGCGCGTTCGCTGCGTTCGGTGGATTCGGCGTATTCGGTGCGCCTGCGAGGGCGGCCGATGCGCCGCCCGCATCGCGCCGCGCGCTGTCGCTCGCCGGCAATCCGGTCGTGTCGCAGGCGAGCGCGACGATGCCCGTACGGCCGCAGCGCGTGGTCGCGCTCGACTTCATGTTCGCGGAAAGCGTCGTCGCGCTCGATCTGATCCCGGTCGGGATGGCCGACACGGCGTTCTATCCGGGCTGGCTCGGCTACGAGAGCGCGCGTATCGCGCACGTGACCGACATCGGGTCGCGGCAGGAGCCCGGCCTCGAGGCGATCGCGGCCGTCAGGCCCGACCTGATCATCGGCGTCGGCTTCCGGCATGCGCCGATCTTCGATGCGCTCGACCGCATCGCGCCGACGATCCTGTTCCAGTTCAGCCCGAACGTGTCGGAAGGCGGCGTGCCGGTCACGCAGCTCGACTGGATGCGGCAGATCTTCAGGACGATCGGCACGGTGACAGGTCGCGACGCGCGTGCGCGCGCGGTCGAAGCGCAACTCGACGCAGGGCTCGCGCGCAATGCGGCGCGTCTGTCGGCGGCCGGCCGCGCGGGCGAGCGCATCGCGCTGCTGCAGGAGCTCGGACTGCCGGACCGTTACTGGGCGTACACCGGCAACAGCACCGCGGCCGGGCTCGCGCGTGCGCTCGGTCTCGTCCCGTGGCCGAAAAAGCCGACACGCGAAGGGACGATCTACGTGACCTCGGCCGATCTGCTCACGCAGCGCGATCTGGCGATCCTGTTCGTGACCGCGACGGCGCTCGACGTGCCGCTGTCCGCGAAGCTCGACTCGCCGGTGTGGCGTTTCGTGCCGGCATGGCGCGAGCATCGGATCGCGATGATCGAGCGCAATATCTGGGGCTTCGGCGGGCCGATGTCGGCGCTGAAACTCGCCGACGCGATGACCGATACGATGCTGGCGCTGCCGGCCGTGCGCTGAGCGCATTTCGCCGCGCCGTTCTTTTTCATCGGTCGTTCGCAGAGGCGCCGGCCGTCGCGATCGCGATGGGCCGGCGCTTTGCGTTTACGTGCTCAGCGCATCGACGCCGTCGTGCGCGCGCGTGCACGACGGCGACGTATCGCTGACGATCCGTCCGTTCTCGAGCTTCAGCAGGCGGTCGGCGAGCCCGAAATAGCGATCGTCGTGCGTGATGACGATTACGGCCTTGCCGCGCGCACGCAGCTCGGGCAGCAGCTGCTCGTAGAACACGGCCTTGAAGGTCGGATCCTGATCGGCCGCCCATTCGTCGAACAGATAGAACGGCCGATCCTCCAGATAGGCGACGACGAGCGCGAGCCGCTTGCGCTGGCCGGTCGACAGCGCGCGCGTCGAAAACGCGCCGTCGACGACCTTCACCTTGTGGTCGAGCGCGAGCTTCGCGATCAGCGCGTTCGCGCGCGCATCGGCCTGTGCGCGGTCGGGATCGTCCGGATCGACGATGCCGATCAGCGCATCGAACAGATGGAAATCGTTGAACACCGCGCTGAAGCGCTGCCGGTACGCCGCGCGCTCGCGCCAGCCGATCGCGCGGCCGTCGACTTCGATCGTGCCTTCTTCGGGTTCGTACAGGCCCGTCAGCACTTTCGCGAGCGTCGTCTTGCCGCTGCCGTTGCCGCCGACGATGAACACGAGCTCGCCGGGGCGGATCGTCAGGTCGACCGGTCCGATCCGGAACATCCGCTCGTCGCGTTCGTGGAAGTAAGCATGCGTGACGCCGCGCAGCGCGATGGCGCCGGCCGGCGGCACGTCGGGCGCCTCGCTCGCCGGCGGCACCGTGCGCAGTGCGCCGAATTCCGCCATGACGCCTTCGATGCGTGCGAGCGACACGCGCGCGGCATTGACGGTCGGCAGATTGTTCAGCAGCCCGTCGAGCGGCACGAGCATGAACAGGAACACGACGACGTAGCCGGCCGCGGCAGCCGGGTCGGCGTGCACGCCGAGCGCCGGCCAGAACGACGCGACGCCGAGAAACGCATAGAACAGGAAGATGATCCAGCCGACGCCGACCGCATACGCGCTGAACGCGCGCCGCCGATGATCGCGCACTTCGCCGATCGCGGCGCCGAGCTGGCCGTCGACGAACTGGCGCGCGCGCGCGTCGTGCAGCTTCAGTTCCTTCGCGCCGGAGAACAGCGCGCCGAGATAGCCGAACAGACGGTCCTGCGCACGACCGGCCGCTTCGAGCGACGCGATCGCGCGGCGGTCGCCGGTGTGATAGCCGAGCGAGCCGGCGACGATGGCCGCGAGCGCGAGCAGACAGACGGGCCACGACAGCCACGCGAGATAGCCGAGGCAGCCGAACACGATCGAGCCGTGCATCACGAGGTTCGGCAGCGCGAAAAACAGCATCGATACGTTCGTCGCGTCGTCGGTCAGCACCGACTGCACGGGCGCCGCGCCGATCCGTTCGATGTCGCGCAGCTCGGCCGCGCCGACGCGGCGCGCGAGATGCACGCGCAGCCGCGCCATCGTGTCCTGCGACAGCCGCGCGAACAGCGTGCCCGACACGATCCGCGTGACGAGCGCGATCACCGCGCACAGCGCGAAACGCCACGCGAGCGCGGCGTCGGCCGCGTCGGGCTGCGCGAGCGCACGGTTCAGTGTCGCGACGAGCAGCACGCTCGCGATGCCGTTCAGCACGCAGGCGACGAGCGCGAGCGCGAACGACGCGCGGCTTTCGCGCAGCAGCGCGAGGATCAGGCGCGTCGCGGGGCGGGCGGGCGCGGCATCGGGAGACGGCGGGGAAGTGGGCTCGTGGGCGGCGGTCATCGGCAACGTCGGTCAAGGGAAACAGGGGAAACGGATAGCGGACAGCGGACGCAATCGCGTCGAAACGGACGTAATCGCATCGGCCGCGCCGGGCGGGGTCCGCGCTGTCCTTCCTGATAGACGAACGAGCGCGGCAAATCTTTAGCAATGCTGCGGCCCTGGCGTGTGCGAAACGGGTGTCGATACGAAAAGGTAAAAAATCGCGCGCGTCGTTCGTCACACCAGTGAAGCCGCCCGAAGCGGCCCCGAGACTTGGCCGAAGCGGCCGGACCGAAGGACTTCACGCCATGACGAGTTTCCCGACTGCGTTGCACCACCGAATCCGCGAACTGGCGCAGCAGGCGCCCGATGCGCCCGCGCTCGCGGCGCCTTTCCAGAACGATCTGCGCCTGTCGCGCGGCGCGCTCGATGCGTGCGCATCGCGGCTCGCGCAGCAGCTGCGTGCAGCCGGCGTCGGCGCGGAAGTGCGCGTCGGCGTCTGCGTCGAGCGCTCGTGCGAGCTGTTCGTCGCGCTGCTCGCGGTGCTGAAGGCGGGCGGCGTATTCGTGCCGCTCGATCCGCGCCATCCGGCCGCCCGGCTCGACTGGATCGTCGGCGACGCGCAGCTGCGCTACGGGATCGTCGATGCGGCCGGGCGCGCGGCGCTGCGCACGCCGTTCGAGCACGCGTTCGACGTCGCCGACGCGATGGCCGCCGCCGCACATGCCGGCGCGGCCGGCGTATCGGACGGCCCGTGCGTGGCCGTGCATGCGCGCTCGGCCGCATACATGATCTATACGTCCGGTTCGACCGGCACGCCGAAGGCGGTCGTCGTCGAACACGGGCCGCTCGCCGCGCACTGCGACGCGCTCGCGGCCGCGCTGCCGATCCGCGCGGACGATCGGCTGCTGCATTTCGCGTCGGTCAATTTCGACGCCGCGCACGAATGCTGGCTCGCGCCGCTCGCGCTCGGCGCCAGCGTGACGATCGCGCCGCCGCAGCCGCTCGCGCCGGACGCCGCGCATGCGCTGATGGTGCGCGACGCGATCAGCGTAGCCGCGTTTCCGCCCGCCTATCTGCGCGAATTCGCGAACGTCGCCGCGCGCGACGGCGTGCCGCCCGCGCTGCGCGTGCTCGCGTTCGGCGGCGAAGCGCTGCCGCAGCAGGCATTCGAATTCGTGCGCCGCACGTTTCCTGCGGTGCGGCTCGTGAATGGCTACGGGCCGACCGAGGCCGTGATTTCGCCGATGCTGTGGCCGGTCGAGCCGGGCGAGACGCCGGTGCTGAATGCGGACGATGCGTATGCCGCGCTGCCGATCGGGCGCCCGATCGGTCCGCGCGTCGCGCGCATCGACCGCAGCGACGCCGCGGCTGACGCCGGCGAGTTGCTGCTCGGCGGCCTGTGCGTCGCGCGCGGCTACCACGGGCGGCCTGCGCTGACCGCCGAGCGCTTCGTGCCGGATGCGGACGGCGCGCCAGGCGCGCGTGTATACCGCACCGGCGATCTCGTGCGTCTTCGCGACGACGGCGCATTCGACTACATCGGCCGCGTCGACGATCAGGTCCAGGTGCGTGGCGTACGCGTCGAACCGGCGGAAATCGCCGCCTGCCTGCGCGCGCATCCGGCGGTGGCCGATGCCGCGGTCGTCGCCGAAACCGGCGCGGGCCCGACGCGGCTGATCGCATGCATTGCGCTGCGCGCGGCAATCGACGATGCGGCGCTCGGCGCGCACGTCGCCGCGCAGCTGCCGGCCGCGTGGCAGCCGCACCGTTTCGTGCGCTGCGACGCGCTGCCGTACACGCTGAACGGCAAACTCGACCGTGCGGCGCTGGGCGAGCGCATCGCCGCTGCGCGTACCGCGCAGCAGGGCGGCGACGCGCCGCGCACGCCGACCGAGCAGCAGCTCGCGGCGCTGTGGCAGACGCTGCTCGCGCTCGATGCCGCGCCGTCGCGCGACGATCGGTTCGTGTCGCTCGGCGCCGATTCGCTCGCCGTGATGCAGCTGCAGGCCGCGATTCGCGCGTCGATGCGCGTGAATCTGCGGCTCGATACGCTGTTTGCCGATCCGTCGCTCGCGGAGCTCGCCGCCACGATCGACGGTGCGGAGCGCGAGACGGGCGCGCCGCTCGCCGCGATTGCCGCGCGCGGCACGACGCCGAGTGCCGGTGCGGCGCACGTCGACCGCGCGGCGTCGCTCGCGCAGCAACGCTTCTGGGTGCTCGCGCAGACGCGCGACGCAAGCGCCGCGTACCACATCGCCGCGCACTGGACGATCGACGGCGCGCTCGACCGTGCCGCGCTGCAGCGCGCGCTCGACCATCTGATCGAGCGGCACGAGGCGTGGCGCACGACGCTCGTCGACAACGACGACGGCATCGTGATGCAGCGCATTCATGCGCGACTGCCGGTAACGATCGTCGACGTCGATCTGCGCGGCTTGCCGCCGGCGGCGCGCGACGCGGAGGCCGCGCGGCTCGCGGAGCGCGACGCCGGCACGCCGTTCGATCTCGCGCGCGGGCCGCTCGTGCGCGCGACGCTCGTCGCGCTCGCCGACGATCGCCATCGGCTGCTGCTGACCGCGCATCACGCGGTCAGCGACGGCTGGAGTTCGCGCTGCGCGTTCGACGAGCTGTCGGCCGCCTATCGCGCGTATGCAGCAGGCCGGGCGCCGTCGCTGCCCGCGCTGCCGATCCAGTACGCCGACTATGCGGAGTGGCAGCGCGAGATGCTCGCGAACGGCGAGGCCGAGCGCCAGCTCGACTACTGGCGCGGCGCATTGCGCGACGCGCCGGGCCCGATCGCGCTGCCGCTCGACCGTCAGCCGCCGGCCACACGCGCGCTGCGCGGCGCGCGCG
>NZ_KV786822.1:27489-59993 GCF_001806955.1 Burkholderia sp. HMSC10F09 | reverse complement strand
CGGCCGCCGGCATCGGCGTCGCGCGCCGCGTCGCGCAGCCGTCCGCGGGCGCGCCCGCGCGTTTGCGATGAAACGCGAACGCAAGCGGAATGCGCGCGGAACGCATGCCGTGCCGCATCGCGACGCCCGTTTCGGCCGGCCCGACGAACAGCATTCCGTCCTCGGTCATGCACGCGTCGAGTGAACGGATCACGCGATCCTGCACCTCGCGATCGAAATAGATCAGCACGTTGCGGCAGAACACGAAGTCGTAGCGGATGCCGGTATCCGACAGCGGCTCGACGAGATTGGCCTGACGGAACTGCACGCACGCGCGCACGCGCTCGTCGAGCACCCAGCCGTCCGCGGCCGGCGTGAAATAGCGCGCACGGAAGTCGGTCGTCGTGCCGCGAAACGCGTTGCGTCCATAGCTGCCGACGCGCGCGTGCTCGATCGCACGCGCACTCAGGTCGATCGCGTCGATCGCGAAGTCGTCGGGTTCGAGCCCGGCGTCGAGCAGCGCCATCGCGACCGAATACGGTTCCTCGCCCGTCGAGCACGGCGCGCTCAGCACACGCACAACGCGCGACGGCGACGCGGCGACGCGCTGCACCGCGAGCCGCGCGACGGTCGCGAATGCCTCGCGATCGCGGAAGAACCACGTCTCCGGCACGACGAACAGCTCGATCAGCGCGCGCCGCTCGTCGGCGCAGCCGTTGAGCCGCTGCCAGTACGCGTCGAGCGCCTCGGGCGTCACGGGCGGCCGCACCGAGGACGGCAGCCGTTCGCCGTCCGCGGCGAGCAACGCGTGCACGCGCTCGGTCACCGCGCGGATCAGGAAGTCGTTGCCGAGCGAATCGGGATCGATGCCCGTCTCGCGCAGCAGCCAGCCGCGAAAGCGCGAATCGAAATCTCTCATGCGGAGTCCTCCTCGCGGCCCGACAGGCCGTCGAACAGATGCAGGCGCGCGACGTCGTCGAGCAGATCGGCGACGGACACCAGCTGCACGATGCCGTCGCGCGTGCTGGCGACGCTGCCGAGCCAGCGCGTGCGCGGCGTCGTCATGCCGCTGGCGCGAAACGCCGCGCGGTCGATCCGCATCGTCTGCGTCGCGCGCTCGACGATCAGCCCGATGCGGCGCCCGTCGTCGGCCGCCGCGCCGCGATAGCGGACCATCACGAGCCGCGTCGAGCGCAGCGCATGCGCGCGCCGCCCGAGCGCGAGCATCGGCACGTCGATCACCGGCACCGGCTCGCCGTCGTGGATCAGCAGCCCGGCGATCCAGTCCGGCGCGCCCGGTACGCCCTTCGCCGTTGCGAGCGGCAGCACCGCGTCGATGCCGGCCGCGTCGAGCGCGTAGCGTTCGCCGTCGAGCTCGAACATCAGGAACAGCGCGTGTGCGCCGTTCTGCGATTCCGCGCGCGTCACGCGTCGACCTTGAAGCGCGACACGCTCGTGCGCAGCTGGTTTGCGACGAGCGTCAGGTCGTCGATCGCCTGCGACGACTGACGCAGCGACTCGGCCGTCTGCTGCGCGGCCTCCGACAGCTGCGACAGCGCCTGCGTGATCTGCTCGGCGCCGTTCGCCTGCGTCTGCATGCCTTCGTTGACCATCTGGAAGCGCGGCGCGAGCGTCTGCACTTCGGCGATGATCTGCGACAGCTGTCCGCCGACCTGCTGCACGTCGAGCATCCCGCGCCGCACTTCTTCGGAGAACTTGTCCATCCCCATCACGCCGGCCGACACCGCCGACTGGATTTCCTTCACCGTCTGCTCGATGTCGTAGGTCGCGACCGCGGTCTGATCGGCCAGGCGCCGGATCTCGGTCGCGACGACCGCGAAGCCGCGCCCGTATTCGCCGGCCTTCTCCGCTTCGATCGCCGCGTTCAGCGACAGCAGGTTCGTCTGATCGGCGACCTTGGTGATCGTCGCGACGACCTGGTTGATGTTGAGCGCCTTCTCGTTGAGGATCGCGAGCTTCGCGTTCACCGAGCCGGCCGCGTCCATCACGCTGCGCATCGTCTCGCCCATCCGCGTGAGCCCGCTCTGGCTCACGCCCGCGAGCGTCGCCGACTGCTCGGCGACGCCGGCCACTTCGTTCATCGTGCGCAGCAGATCGCGCGACGTCGCGAAGATCTCGCGCGACGTCGCGCCGATCTCGGTCGTGGTCGCTGCCGTCTCGTTCGCGGTCGCCTGCTGCTCGCGCGACGTCGCGGCGATCTCGGCCACCGACGTCGTCACCTGCAGCGACGACTGCTGCGCGCGCGCGACGAGCTCCGTCAGCTCGTCCGCCATCCGGTTGAAACCGGTCTCGAGCGTGCCGAACTCGTCGCGCCGCTTCAGGTTCAGGCGCTGCGTCAGATTGCCGGTGCGCATCACGTCGTGCACCTCGACGAGCCGCGCCATCGGCACGGTGATCGTCCGGTACAGGCCGTAGCCGAGCGCGAGCGCGGACAGCAGCACGATCCCGAGCGCGGCCGCGAGCACGATCTCGGTGTCCTGCACCGAGTTGCGGATCTGCTTGGCCGATTCGTCCGCGAACTTGCGGTTCTCCTGCACGAGCGTATTGGCGTAGCGGACCGTCTCCGTCCATGCCGGCAGCACCTTCGCGTAGGCGGCGACCGCATCGTCGCGCGACAACCGGCTTTTCTGCGCGGCGTCGTTCAGCAGCGGCAGATAACGGTCGTACGCCGCGCGGAAGGTGACGAAGCGCGCGCGATCGTCGTCGCGGAACGTCGTGGCCTGATAGTCGGCCGACAGCGTGTCGATCTGCTTCGTCGCGTCGGCGACGCGCGCGAGATCGCGATGCACGGATTCGCTATCCGTATCGACGAAGGTCGCCTGCTGCAGCGCCATGAACGTCTCGTTGACGAAGCCGCGCAGCGACGCCGCGAGATAGACGCCGGGCAGCGAGTCGCGCTCGATGCTGACGGCTTCCGTGTTGATCGCGCGCAGGCGCTCGTAAGACACGCCGGCAGTCACGAGCATCAGCACGAACAGCACGCCGAAGCTGAGCAGGATGCGGTTGCCGAGCGTCAGCCGCACGGCGCCGATCGTCGGGGGCAGGCTTTCATTGGTCGCGCGGGGCGTCACGGTGGCCATGTTGGTTATGGGCTTTCTGATAACTGCGTTGAAAAAAATCCGCGCTCGCCAGCGCGCCGCTGGGCACGCCGGGAACGCATCGGGGTCGGCACGGCATCGGCAGGCCGCGCCCGTCCATCACCGCTGCGCTTGCGCAGGCAGGCGCAGCGCGACCATGAAGCCGCGCGCCGAATTGCGCATCAGGATCTGGCCGCGATGCCGCGCGGCGGTCGCGCGCACGAACGCGAGCCCGAGCCCGAATCCGCTGCGCGCGGCGCCGTGCGCAGATTCGAGCCGCACGAACGACTCGGTCGCGGCCGCGCGCTGCTCGGGCGCGATGCCGGGGCCGGCATCCTCGACGCCGATCAGCCACGCGCCGTCGTCGGCCGCGAGCGTGCAGTGCACGTCGGTGCCGGCCGGACCGTATTTCAGCGCGTTGTCGATCAGGTTCGCGACCGCGCGCGTCAGCATCATGCGATCGCCCATCGTCATGCAATCCGTGTCGGGCACGTGCGCGACGACGCGGCTGCCGAAGCCGTTCGCCTTCTCCCACAACTGGTCGGCCGCATCGAGCACGATCTCGTTGAGGCTCACGAGTTCGTGCGCGCGCCGTTCCGACTGCGCACGCGTCAGATGAATGAAGCCGTCGGCGAGCGCGAGCGCACGCCGCGCATGGCCGGCAATGCGTTCCATGATCGCCGGCATGTCGCCGTGCTCGGCGCGATAGACGTCGAGCAGCGCCAGAATCGAGGTCTGCGGCGAGCGCATGTCGTGCGACAGAAAGTCGAGCGCCTCGTCGCGCTGCCGCGACATCAGGTATGAATTCGAGTGATAGCGGATCCGCGCCGTCAGCTCCATCGCGTCCGGCAGCTTCACCAGATAGTCGTTCGCGCCGGCGATGAACGCTTCGCGCTTGACGATCGGCTCCTCCTTCGCCGACAGCACGATGATCGGCACGCGCGCCGTGTCGGCGTCCGCGCGCCACGCGCGCACGAGATCGAGCCCGTCGATCTCGGGCATCACGAGATCCTGCAGGATCACCGTGGGTTTCACGTCGCGCGCGACCGTCAGCGCCCGGTGCGCGTCGGTGCACACATGCAGGTCGATGTCGTGTTCGCTGCGCAGCGCGCGACGGATCACCTCGCCGACGAACGGCTGATCGTCGACGAGCAGCACCGATAAACCGGATTGGAGACAATCCGACGCGCTTTCACCGCTCGATTCTTTCATAAATACCGTTTCAAATGCCGAATCTCCAATCGATTCTTTCATATACGTTGTTTATCCGACCTGGACGCTATCTTATTTTTCGGACGGAAAATGCCGCCCGATTTCGCCAGCCTGGCCCGCCGGCCTTAGTGGGCGGGGCTTTCGGTCGTCGATTTTCCCCGTCGACGCCCGCATTACCTCCGCACACTT
This sequence comes from Burkholderia sp. HMSC10F09, assembly GCF_001806955.1. NCBI lineage: Bacteria > Pseudomonadati > Pseudomonadota > Betaproteobacteria > Burkholderiales > Burkholderiaceae > Burkholderia > Burkholderia sp. HMSC10F09. The sequence goes on along the minus strand of NZ_KV786822.1, from coordinate 55,515 downwards.
TCTCTCAATAAACATAACCGGCTGATTCTAAATGAAATTAGAGCACAGCATCTATCTCGGAATGATTCAGCTTTGTCAAATGAGCGGAAGCAGTCGGAATCGAATAAATCGGATCATTTCCGGGTCGCCGGCGCGCGTGTGCGGCGGGCGGTGCGACTAGGCGCACGGGCGCCCCGAGGCCCAGCCGCAACGGCGCGTGCGTCCGAGGGCAAATCAGCCGCGCGCGTGATAGGCGGCCACTTCCTGCAGGTCGAGATCGCGTTCGAGCGCATGCAGCATCTCGTCGTGGATGCGGTCCGTGCGATGCAGGCGCAGCAGTTCCGCGCGGCCGGCCGCGATCGCGGCCAGCACGACGTCGTAGTGCGCGGTCCGTGCGCTGGCGGGGAACTCGGGCTCGTCCTTCAGCCGCTCGGTCAGCGCCGCGCGGTACGTGTACTGTTCGAGCAGCCGCGGATGGATCACGACCCCGTTCTCGTCGCGCACGAGCGGCTGGATCGCCGCGAGCTGCGCGGCCTCGACGCGTGCCCACGCCTGCGGCTCGCTCAGGTGGTGCGCGGCGCGCTCGTGACGCTGCGGCAGCCGCAGCAGCCGGATCAGCGGCCCGATCGTCGTGCCCTGCAGCAGTACCGTCACGAGAATCACCGCGAAGGCGGCGACGAGAATCACGTCGCGGCCCGGCATCGCGTCCGGCAACGACAGCGCGATCGCGAGCGTGACGACGCCACGCATCCCGGCCCAGCTCATCACGGTCGCCGCTTTCCAGTCGGGCCCGTCGCCGCGCCGCATGATGCCGCGCACCGGCCATTTCAGCGCTTCGACCGCATAGATCCAGACGAAGCGCGACAGCACGACCGCGGCCAGTACCGCGCCGACCGGCGGCAGCATCGTCGCGAGCACCTGGTCGAGGCCGCCGAGCCGCAGCATCGCGCCGCGCAGCGACAGGCCGATCAGCACGAACACGAGCGCCTCGAGCAGGAACACGATCACCTGCCAGAACGCCGTGCCGCGCGTGCGCACCGCCGCGGAAAACACCTCGTGCTGATGCCAGCCGACGATCATGCCGGCCGTGACGGTCGCGATCACGCCCGACACCTCGACCATTTCGCCCGCGATATAGGCGATCCAGCCGGCGAGCACCGCGACGGTGATCACGAGATAGTCGTCGTCGAGCAGCTTCAGGAACCACACGACGAGCCGGCCGATCACGAAGCCGACCACGACGCCGCCGAGCCCGAGCTCCGCGAAGCCGACCACCGCATGCTGCAGGCTGAACGCGCCGGTCAGCGCGGCGGCCACCGCGAAGCGGAACAGCACGAGCCCCGCCGCGTCGTTCAGCAGGCTTTCGCCTTCGAGCAGCACCATCAGCCGGCGCGGCAGCGCGACGCGCTCGAGCACCGCTTTCGCCGCCACCGCGTCGGGCGGCGAGACGATCGCGCCGAGCGCGAAACACGCGGCCCACGGCAGCGACGGCACGGCCCAGTGGACGGCAACGCCGACCGCGAACGTCGTGAACGCGACCGCGCCGATCGCGAGCAGCAGGATCCCGCCGACATTGCGCTTGAACTCCTGCCATACCGAGAAGTACGCGCCGTCCATCAGCAGCGGCGGCAGGAACACGACGAGCACGAGGTCGGGATCGAGGTTGATCGGCGGCAGGCCCGGAATGAACGCGATGCCGATGCCGCCGACCAGCAGCGCGGCCGCCGGCGGCAGCCGCAGCCGCTTCGCCGCGTATTCGAGCGCAACGATCGCAAGGAATGACAACAGAATCAGCTTGAATGCCGATACGGGGGACATGAATCGACCTCTCGAGGAAGGAACCGGCGGAACCGCCGGTGTCTTGGCCCGGGCGGTCGTTGCGCGCGATTACAACATGACCGCCGCGCGCAGTCGAGGTCGTTCGCCCCGCCGCGGGCGCGGGGCGCGGCCGCGCACGGAAAAACGGCACGCGGCCCGTCCTGCGGCCGGCGTGCCGTCGTCGAGGCGCGCAGCGTGCGTCAGCGACGCCGCACGACGAGCAGGCGCGGCTCGGTCATGTCCTCGATCGCGTAGCGGATCCCTTCGCGGCCGAGCCCCGAATCCTTCACGCCGCCGTACGGCATGTTGTCGACGCGGAACGACGGCACGTCGTTGATCACGACGCCGCCGACTTCGAGTTCGTCCCACGCCTGCTGCGTATGCGCGAGCGAATCGGTGAACACGCCGGCCTGCAGCCCGAAATCGCTGTCGTTGACGCGCGCGAGCGCGTCGTCGAAACGGTCGAACTTCTCGAGGATCGCGATCGGCCCGAACGCCTCCTTCCGGTACAGGTCCTGGTCGCGGCCGACGTTTTCGAGCAGCGTCGCCTCGAACATCGCGCCGTCGACCTTGCCGCCCGCGACGATCTTCGCGCCGGCCGCCACGGCCGCGTCCATCCAGCCGGACAGCCGCCGCGATTCGGACTCGGAAATCATTGGGCCGACGAATGTCGACGGATCCTTCGGATCGCCCATCTTCAGCGCGCGCGTCTTCGCGATCAGCTTGTCGCGCAACGCGTCGTAGATGTCCGCATGCGCGAGGATCCGCTGCACGCCGATGCAGCTCTGGCCGGACTGATAGAACGCGCCGAACGCGAGACGCTCGACCACATAGTCGAGCCGGTCGCGCTGGTCCGCGTCGACGATCGCGGCCGCGTTGCCGCCGAGCTCGAGCACCACTTTTTTCTTGCCGGCCTTCTCCTTCAGCGCCCAGCCGACGGCCGGCGAGCCCGTAAACGACAACAGCCGGAAACGGTCGTCGGTCGTGAACAGATCCGCGCCGTCGCGATGCGCGGGCAGCACCGAGAACGCGCCCTTCGGCAGATCGGTTTCCGCGAGCACTTCGCCGATGATCAGCGCGCCGACCGGCGTGCGGCTCGCGGGCTTCAGCACGAACGGGCAGCCGGCCGCGAGTGCGGGCGCGACCTTGTGTGCGGCCAGGTTCAGCGGAAAGTTGAACGGCGAGATGAACGAGCACGGACCGATCGGCACGCGCCGCGTATAGCCCGTATAGCCCTGCGCGCGCGCGGAGATCTCGAGGTTCAGCACTTCGCCGTCGATGCGCACCGCTTCCTCGGACGCGACGCGGAACGTGTCGATCAGCCGCGTGACTTCGCCTTTCGCGTCGTTGATCGGCTTGCCGGCCTCGATGCAGAGCGCTTCCGCCAGTTCGTCGAAGCGCTCGCGAAAGCGCGCGACGCAATGGTCGAGCACGGCCTGCCGCTGGTACGCAGGCAGTTCGCGCATCGGCTTGGTCGCGTCGACGGCCGCGCCGATCGCCGCGTCGATCGCCTTCGCGTCGGCGAGCGCGACGCGCGTCGCGACCTTGCCGCTGTACTTGTCGGTGACTTCGAGATCGGTATTCGCGTAGACGGCCTCGTTGGCCAGGTAGTACGGATAGGTTTCCTTCAGCATGGAACGGCTCCTTCCGGTGAACGGGGATTCAGAGCTGCGCCGACAGCCGCTTGATCTCGCGGTTCAGCACGCGCTCGTTGTCGGAATAGTCGACCGGCACGTCGATCACGTGCACGCCCGGCGATGCGAAGCATTCGCGCAGCAGCGGCTCGAGCGCATCGGCCGATTCGACGCGATGGCCGTGTGCGCCGTAGCTCTGCGCATACGACACGAAGTCGGGATTCTTCAGCGTCATCGCGAAATCGGGGAAGTTCATGTTTTCCTGCTTCCAGCGGATCATGCCGAACGCGTCGTCGCGCAGGATCATCACGACGATGTCGAGCCCGAGGCGCACCGCCGTTTCGAGCTCCTGCGAGTTCATCATGAAGCCGCCGTCGCCGCACACGGCGATCACCTTGCGCTGCGGATGGACGATCTTCGTCGCGATCGCGGACGGCAGACCGGCGCCCATCGACGCGAGCGCGTTGTCGAGCAGCAGCGAGTTCGGCTCGTGCGCGCGCCAGTAGCGCGCGAACCAGATCTTGTACATCCCGTTGTCGAGACAGACGATGCCGTCGACCGGCAGCGCGTTGTACAGGTCGTTGACGATCCGCACCGGATACATCGGGAAGCGCGGATCGTGCTGGCCCTTCTGCAGGTGCGCGTCGAAATGTTCCTTGATCATCGCGAAGCGCTCGAAATCCCAGTGCGGCTGCGGCGCGATCGCTTCCTTCATCTGCCAGACCGCATTCGCGATATCGCCGACGACTTCGATCTGCGGAAAATACACGGGGTCGACCTGCGCGCCGAGGAAGTTCACGTGAATCACGGTCTTGTCGTCCGCGCGCATGAAGAACGGCGGCTTCTCGATCACGTCGTGGCCGACGTTGATGATGCAGTCCGCATGCTCGATCGCGCGATGCACGAAATCGCCGTCGGACAATGTCGCATTGCCGAGCCACAGCGGATGCGTCTCGTCGATCACGCCCTTGCCCATCTGCGTCGTAAAGAACGGGATGCCCGTCTTGTCGACGAATTCGAGCAGCATCTTGCAGGTCGTCTTGCGGTTGCCGCCCGCGCCGATCATCAGCAGCGGATGGCGCGCGGCCTGGATCGCGTCGACGGCATGCGCGACCGCCTTCTGCTCGGCGATCGGCCGGCGGCTGAAGCTGCGCGGGATCGGCTTGCCGTCGCCTTCCTCGTGCGCGATGTCTTCCGGCAGCTCGAGGTGCGCGGCGCCCGGCCGCTCCTCCTCCGCGCGCCGGAACGCCTCGCGTACCGCCGACGGAATATTGCCGATCGACACGATCTGCCGCGTGAATTTGGTCAGCGGCTGCATCATGCCGACGACGTCGACGATCTGGAAGTGGCCCTGCTTGCTGGACTTGATCGGCTTCTGGCCCGTGATCATCAGCATCGGCATCCCGCCGAGCTGGGCATACGCGGCGGCCGTCACGAAGTTCGTCGCGCCGGGGCCGAGCGTCGCGAGACACACGCCGGTGCGGCCCGTCAGGCGGCCGTAGGTCGCGGCCATGAAGCCGGCCGCCTGTTCGTGCCGCGTCAGCACGAGCCGGATCTTCGAGCGCCGCAGCGATTCGAGCAGATCGAGGTTTTCTTCGCCGGGAATGCCGAACACGTACTCGACGCCCTCGGCCTCCAGCGCCTTCACGAACAGATCCGATGCTTTCATGGGGACTCTCGGTTGATGCCGCGCGCACGGCTTACGGACGCGCGACGCTTGAGACGGCGCGCGCCGGCCTACGGAGCGCGAACGTATTACCTACCGGATACGAACCACGGGCACTGCCCGCCGCGCGGCGCGCGGCGGCTCCTCCCGATGGGAGGCGAACGGACCCGCCCGCGCGCGACACACGCGGACGGCAAAGCCGTTTTCGATTGTAGACGCTATCTCGAAACGACGACGTCGACGTGAGCGGCACCGTTCCACGCATCGGCCTGACGGCCGAATCGGCGCCATGACCGCGCGCACGGCCGTACTGTGACGCTCCGACCTTCCGATGAGGATGTGAACCGTGGTTGACAAATTACCTGTAATGCCTTACCTTGCTCCAACGTTCAGCATCCGGACGACCGCCGTGTTCGACGCGTGGTTTGCCGGCCTGCAGGACCGCACCGCGAAGCGCCGCATTCAGGCGCGCATCGATCGGCTGTCGATGGGCAATCTGGGCAACTGGAAGTCCGTCGGGTCGCCCGTCTACGAGATGCGCATCGATCACGGCCCCGGCTATCGCGTGTATTTCGTGCGGCGGCGCACGATATGGGTCGTCCTGCTGTGCGGCGGCGACAAATCCACGCAGCGCGACGACATTCGCGCCGCCCATGCGATGCTCGAGCATCTCGACCTGGAGTAACCGATGAGCAAGATCAGCACGCGGCCGTGGGATTCGGCCGAACACCTGAAGACCGACGACGACATGGCCGAGTATTTCGAAGCTTGCCTCCAGGAAGGCGGCGACGATCCGGCATTCATCGCGCACGCGCTCGGCGTGATCGCGCGCGCCCGCGGCATGTCGCAAGTCGCGCGCGATGCGGGGCTATCGCGCGAGGGGCTGTACAAGGCGCTGTCGCACGACGGCAATCCCAGCTTCGGCACGATCCTCAAAGTGATCAAGGCGCTCGGCCTGCAACTGCACGGCGCGAAAGCGCACGCCTGATGCGCGCGCCCGCGCGGTGCGGCGCGCGGCCGCGTCAGTGCAGCCAGTCGCCGGCCCAGCGCGGCACGAGCGACACCAGATACAGGCCGAACCCGATCAGCCCGCCGACCAGCGTGCCGTTGATGCGGATGTACTGCAGATCCTTGCCGATATTCAGTTCGATCTGCCGCGACATCTCGCGCGCATCCCAGTTGCGCACCGTATCGCGGATATGCCGCATCAGGAAATCCGCGAAATCGGGCGCCATCTCGTGCACGGCACGCTCGACGTGCTCGTTCAGCGACGCGCGCAGCGCCGGGCTTTCCGCGAGCCGCGCGCCGAGCCAGCCGCCGAGCGTCGCGGCCTGCCGATGCAGCGCCGAATCGGGGCGCGCGAGATCGGCCTTCAGCCATGCGCGCAACTGCACCCACAGGTCCTTCAAATAGGCGTTGAACGCATCGCCGTCGCGGATGTAGCGCTTGATTTCGTCGCCCTTGTCGATGAACGCGCGATCGTGCTTCAGACGCTCCGTCAGCGAGTGCACGATGCGGTCGAAGCGCTGACGCAGCTCATGCTCGGGGTCGGCCGCGACCGCTTCGAGCACGCGGCTCACCGCATTCGCGACGAGCTCGGCGCCGTTCTCGCCGAGCCAGTGCGTCGGCATGATCTTCTCGACCTTCGGATATTGCGTCTTCAGCCATTCGACGATGAAGCCCGCGATCACGTCGCGGTTCTCGTCCTTGCCGAGCACCGCGACGATCTGCGCGATCGCGTCGTCGAGCAGCGCTTGGTGGCGGCCGTCCTTCGTCAGCGTATCGAGGATCGCGCCCGCCGACTGCGACAGGTCGATCCGGTCGATCGCCGCGCGGAACGCGTCGTGCACGAACGACTGGATGCGCGCGTCGTCGGTCATGTCGAGCACGAAGCTCATCAGCTTCGTCGCGTAGCCGCCGAGCGCCTCGGTGTTCGCCGGCTCGCCGAGCCACGCACCGAGCCGTTGCGCGGGATCGTGCTGGCGGATCTGCGCGGCGAGCGCGTCTGGGCCGAGAAACTTCTCGCGGACGAACACCGCGAGATTGTCGGCAATCTTGTCCTTGTTCTGCGGAATGATTTCGGTGTGGCGCGACACGAACGGGATCGGCACGCGGCGGAACAGCGCGGCGACCGCGAACCAGTCCGCGAGCGCGCCGACCATCGCGGCTTCGGCGACGGCCTTCACGCCATCGATCCACGGGCCGCGCGGCAGAAAGATCGTCGTGACGAACACCGCGACGGCGGCAAGCAGCAGCCACAGCGCGCGGCGCTTGCTGCGTTTCAGTTCAAGGGCTTTGTCTGACGTCATGGGCAAACGGGCGATACACGCGATGCCGCCAATATGCACCGAGTCGGCCGTTGCCGCCAAATGCACCGCACGCGCCCATGCCGCCACGCATGCGCGCGTGCGACCGTACGCCCGTTACAGAAACGCTTTCAGGTTGACGGCCGGATCGGCAAGCCGCGCCCGATCCGGCATCGCGCCGGCCGCGATCAGCCTGCGCGAAGCGCCGATGTCGCGCCCCGCGTTCGCGGCCGCCACCGCGACGATCCTGCCGTCGTGCGCGAGCCCGAACGCGGTGAATGCGCCGCTCGCCGGATCGCCGCGTACGACCATCGCGTGCTCGCTGCCGAACAGCCCGAGCATCTGCAGGTTGCAGTCGTACTGATCGGACCACAGCCACGGCAGCTCCGCGTACGTGTCGTCGGCGCCGAGCGCGTTCGCGGCCGCCACCGCCGGCTGATTCTCCGCGACCTGCCACGACTCGATCCGCACATGGCGGCCGAGCAGCGGATTGAAATGCATCGTCACCTCGCCGGCCGCGAAGATCGCGGGATCGGCCGTGCGGCAGCCGGCGTCGACGCGTATGCCGTTGTCGACGTCGAGCCCGGCCGCATGCGCGAGTTCGACGTTCGGCACGACGCCGATGCCGACGACCACCACATCGCACTGCACGTCGCCGGCGTCCGTGTCGACGATCGCGCCGCCGCCCGCTGCGCGGCGGACGGCGCGCGGCGTCGTCGCAAGCCGGAACGCGACGCCGCGGCCGTCGTGCAGCTGCCGCGCATACGTGCCGACCACTTCCGGCAGCGCGCGCTGCAGCAGCCGCGCGGCCGGATCGATGACCGTCACGTCGCAGCCAAGCTGCCGCGCGGCGGCCGCCACCTCGAGGCCGATGAAGCCGCCGCCGAGTACCGCGACGCGACGGCCGGGCGCGAGCTGCGCGCGCAGCGCACGCGCGTCGGCGACCGTACGCACGTAGTGCAGCGCGACGCCGTCGTCGACGGGGCCCGCGAACGGGCGGACGCGCGAGCCGGTCGCGAGCACGAGCCGCACGTACGGCAGGCTCGAACCGTCGTCGAGCCGCACACGCTGCGCGTCGCGCTCGATCGCGTCGACGCGCGTGCCGAGCCGCAGCGCGATCCGCTGTGCGTCGTACCAGCCGGCATCGCGCACGAACGCGCGTTGTTCGCCGCCGTCGCCGAGCAGCGCGTCCTTCGACAGCACGGGACGGTCGTACGGCAGTTCGCGCTCCGCGCCGATCATCACGATGCGCACGTCGGGATCGCGCGCGCGCAGCGCTTCGGCCGTGCGGCGCGCCGCATGTCCGGCGCCGACGATCACGAACGGGTCAGCCGACATTGACTTCCACCTGTCCGTCGACGATCCGGATCGGATACGTGCGCACCGGCTCGGTGATCGGCGCGCACTTCGGCGCACCGGTGCGGATGTCGATCAGCCCCTGATGCAGCGGGCATTCGACGCAGCCGTCCTCCACATAGCCTTCGGACAGCCGCGCGTGGCCGTGCGAGCAGAGGTCGTGCATCGCGAACAGCTCGTCGCCGATCCGGAACACCGCGATCGGCTTCTGTCCCGCCACGCGCGCGGCCGGTTCGTCTTCGGAAAATTCGTCGAGCGTGCCGAGCGGATGCCACTCGGCGAGCGTTGCTTCGGTCATGTCGTCTCCTTGCTGGATCAGATCGGCGTCGCGAGCAGCGTCTGCACGCGCGACGTGTCGTAGATCACGCGTTTCGTGCGGTAACGCCAGCCTTCAGGCGTGCGCACGACCGTGTCGTAATACTTACCGGCCTGATACACGTTCGATTCGCCGTTGCTGCGCGTCTGCACGACCACGTAATTGCTCTCGGTGTCGATCTCGCCGTCGCGCTGCGCGACGATCGTGAGGCCGGACGTCATGTGCCGGTACGTATGCTCCTCGTAAATGTTCGCGTGCCGAAGCGACACGACGCGATCGCGCAGCATCCGCCGGTTCGTGCAGTGCACGATGCCGACCGGCAGCCCGAGATCGGCGTTCTCCTTCGGCACGATCTCGTACGTGCAGTCCTCGGTGAACATCTCGGGCCACTGTTCGAGGCGGTTGTTGTCGAGGTGGCCGATGTAGCGGTTCTGCAGCATGTAGATCGCGAACCACGTGTTCATGTCTTCGGTCAGGTTGTCCATCATTGCGCGCTCCCGATTCAATAGCCCATCAGCTTCTGGTAGCCGACCCAGAACTTGCGGATCAGGCTTTCGGTGATCACCGTGTCCTGCTGGTCGGGATTGCCGCGCGACATCTCGATCACCGACGTCGCATCGCCGTCGCGCACGGTGCCGCGCTGCACGAGCTCGGTCGCTTCGATGTCCTCCATCGAGATGTAGCCGGCCGGCCCGACGAGGTTCGCCTGCTTGATGCGCAGCGCGCGCAGTTCGGGCGTGTCGTCGGTGTAGCCGAAGAAGTGGAAGATCAGCTCGAAGTTGTCGGGTCCCTTCGGCAGGATCTGCCGCGCGACGAGCGTGTTGTGGATCTGCTGGATCACGAGCTGTGGAAAGATCGGCTGAATGTGGTTCGTGCAGTCCTCGTCGTATTCGGACACGAGATCGAGGATCGATTCGTCTTCCAGATGAAAGCCCTCGTCGAACGACCGGATGTTCTGCTGCTTGTACGCGGCCGACGTGTCGTCGCCCGTCTTCGTCACGGTGATGATGCTGTGCAGCCCGTGATTCGCGTCCGGAATCGAACGCGCCTTCATCCCGACGCGGAAGATGTTGAACGTCGTATGGAACAGATGCAGCATGCTCGCGTGATACGGATCCTTCACGTTCTCGAGATAGAGCTTCCAGTTCGATTTCGAATACTGGCGCGTACAGCCGAGATACTCGATCGGCTTGTGGAAGATCCGGTCGATCCACGGACGCATCTGTTCCCCGAGATAGTCGGGCAGCGGCGCGACATCGTCGCTGAACGTCGCGAACACGAGCCCGCGATAGCTGTCGACGCGCAGCTGGCGCAGGCCGTGCTGCTTCGGATCGAAATCGGCCGGCATCCCGGTCATGCCCTTCTGGCCGCGCCGGAACGGCACGCCGAGCAGGTTGCCGCGGTTGTCGAAGCTCCACTGGTGATAGACGCACGTATGCGAACTCGCGTTGCCGCGCGCTTTGCGGCAGACCTGCGCGCCGCGATGCGCACAGCGGTTCACCCAGGCGGCCAGCGTGCCGTCGTCCGTGCGCGTGACGACGACCGGCGTGTCGCCGACGAACGTGCTCTTGAAGTCACCCGGATTCGGGATTTCCGCTTCCAGCGCGACGAAGTTCCAGGTCGGCCCGCGGAAGATGCGTTCCTGTTCGCGGTCGTACACCGCGCGCGAGCTGAACACCTTGTACGGCACGCGCGAGCCGTCGTCGTGCGGGAAAACCACGTCGTCGGCGGCGTCGCGTGCGGCGAACCGGACGGGCGATTCTGTGTGCTCCATGTCGGACTCCTTGTCGATCCGTGTCGTTGACTCCATGGAGCGGATTTTTGAAACGCTAATATTCGGCGTCTATCCGGAAAGTGCGATTGCGGCGGCGCAGTATCCACTTTCGGCGGATTTCTGCGCTAGCATGACGCACACACGATGCCGCGCGCGGTCTCGACCGATTCGTCCGACCGATGCGCACGTCCCCACGAAGGCCCGGCCCATGTCCCCAACGCCGTTCGAGCCGCTTGCGCTGCGCGCGCATCGGCTGTTCGAATCCCGCGATCTCGACGAAACGCGCGAGCGGATCTCGCGTGTGATGCAGCCGCATGCACTGCTGCCGAGCGGCCGTGTGTGCGGCGCGTCGCATATGGATTTCGTGCGGCTCGGCGGGCTCGGGATCGGCACGATCGCGTTCGGCGACGCGATGCGCGTACAGGTCGACGCGGTCGACGGCTACTACCTGCTGATGTTCTGCCTGTCCGGCCACGCGGACGTGCGTGCGATGGGGCGGCAGCTCGGCGTCGATGCCCAGACGGGCGTGCTCTGCGCGCCGGGCGAACGCTTCGATGCACTGCTGTCGGCGGATTGCGAGCAGTTCGTGCTGCGGATCGACGCGGCGACGGTACGCACGCTGACCGGCGATCCGCGTGCGACGCTCGATCCGGTGCTGCACGTCAGCGACGCGGCGCTCGCCGCCTGGCGCGATCAGCTGATGCTGGTCGCGCGCTCGCCGGACCTGCTCGAACGCGCGCGGACGAATCCGCGCGTCGCGTCGCAGCTCGAGCATCTGCTGATCGATCTGCTGATCGAAGGCCACCCGCCGTCCGTGCTGCCGGCGGCACGCCACGATCCGGTGCCCGGCTTCGTGCGGCGCGCGCAGGAATTCGTCGATGCGCACTACGCGCAGCCGCTGCAGCTCGCCGACATCGTACGCGCGGCCGACGTGCCCGAGCGCACGCTGCGCGACGCGTTCCTGCAGTTTCGCGGCACGAGCCCGATGCAATACCTGCGCGCGAAGCGCCTCGAGCATGCGCGCGAGCTGCTGCTCGGCGCGACGCCCGAGCGGCGGATCGCCGACATCGCGCTCGACTGCGGGTTTACGCACCTCGGCCGGTTCGCGCTCGCGTATCGGGAAAGATTCGGCGAATCGCCTTCCGAAACGCTTGCCGGACGGTCGTAAGCGCAGGTGCGCGCTCCGGCGCCGGGATGCCCGCGCTCAGGCGCTCACGCATCTCATGCGCTCATGCGCCGCCGCCATGCGGACGCACAGGGGATAGGCCGTTAGTTGCGAACCTACGAGCCAATCGATCGAGCGACCGACCGCCGCTAGGCGTGCCCCGCCGGCACGATCATCTCGCGCGCGATCGCGCAGAACTTCGCGGTCGCCGCGCTTTCGCCGTGCAGCCGGCGGCTCATGATGATCGGCGACGTCGCGACCGGTTCCGGCAGCCGCCGGTAGACCACGCCCTTCACGCGCACGCCCTCCACGCTCTCCGGTACCAGCGACACGCCGACCTTCGCCGCGACGAGCCCGAGCGCCGTCTGCAGTTCGCGCACCTCGTGCACGGCGGCCGGCACCAGCGCGCCGTCGCGCAGCGCGGACAACTGCTGATCCGCGAAGCTCGGCCGCGGCGTGCTCGGATAGACGATCAGCGTTTCGTTCGCGAGGTCCGCGAGCGTCAGCGGCCGATCGGGATCGGCGAGCGGATGACCGACCGGCACCGCCGCGATCAGCTTTTCCTCGATCAGCGCTTCGCGCACGAGCTGGTCGTCGTCGAAGCGCAGCCGCCCGAAGCCGACGTCGATCCGCCCGCCCTTCAGCGCGCCCAGTTGCTCGAGCGTGAACATTTCGACGAGCGACAGCTCGACGTCCGGCTGCGCCTCGCGAAACGCGCGGATCACGTCGGGCAGCGCGCCGTACAGCGTCGACGGCACGAACCCGATCACGATCCGTTCCGACAGCTGCGCGAGCCGCCGCGTCAGCGGCCCGAGTTCGTCGGCCTGCTCGACGACGCGTCGCGCCTGCGCGTAGAACACGCGCCCCGCGTCGGTCAGCTTCAGCGGCCGTGCGCCGCGCACGAACAATGGCAGCCCGAGTTCCTCCTCGATCGCCTGCAACTGGCGGCTCAGCGGCGGCTGCGTGATGTGCAGCCGCTCCGCCGCGCGCGTGATGTTCATTTCCTCGGCCACGGCCATGAAGTACCGAAGCTGGCGCAATTCCATTTCATGCTCCGAAGGTATGGAAGTAGTCGGAAAGAGTGTTGGACGCGGCCCGGCGCGTATTCCTACCATGTGCACCGACAGGAGGAATCGCATGATAGCAACAGCCGCCACGATCGAAAGCGTCGAGACGCTGCTGGTCGACGTACCGACGATCCGGCCCCACAAACTCTCGGTCGCGACGATGAACTGCCAGACGCTCGTTCTGGTCCGCATACGATGCACGGACGGTATCGAAGGCGTCGGCGAAGCGACGACGATCGGCGGGCTCGCGTACGGTGAGGAGAGCCCGGAAAGCATCAAGATCAACATCGATACGTATTTCGCGCCGCTGCTGCGCGGGATGGACGCGACGCGTCCGGGCGCCGCGATGGCGCGCGCCCGCAAGCTGTTCCAGGGCAATCGCTTCGCGAAATGCGCGCTCGAGACGGCGCTGTTCGATGCGCAGGCGCGCCGCGTCGGCGTGCCGCTGTCCGAGTTGTTCGGCGGCCGCGTGACCGATGCGGTCGACGTCGCGTGGACGCTCGCGAGCGGCGACACGAAGCGCGACATCGCGGAGGCCGAAGCGATGCTCGATGCGCGTCGCCACCGCGCGTTCAAGCTCAAGATCGGGTCGAACGCGGTCGACGACGACGTCGCGCACGTGATCGCGATCAAGCGCGCGCTCGGCGATCGCGGCGACGTGCGCGTCGACGTGAACCAGGCATGGACGGAAACCGATGCGATCCGCGCCTGCGCGCGGCTCGCGGACGCGGGCGTGAGCCTCGTCGAACAGCCGATCGCCGCGAGCAACCGGACGGGCCTGCAACGGCTCACGCAACTCGCACACGTGCCGATCATGGCCGACGAGGCGCTGCACGGCCCGATCGACGCGTTCGCGCTCGCGCAAACACGCGCGGCCGACGTGTTCGCCGTGAAGATCGCGCAGTCGGGCGGTCTGCAAGGCGCCGCACACGTCGCGGCGATCGCGTCGGCGGCCGGCATCGATTTGTACGGCGGCACGATGCTCGAAGGCGCGGCCGGCACGATCGCCTCCGCGCAACTGTTCAGCACGTTCGCTTCGCTGAAATGGGGCACCGAGCTGTTCGGCCCGCTGCTGCTGACCGAGGAAATCCTCGTCGAACCGCTGCGCTACGAGGACTTCAAGCTGCATCTGCCGGCGACGCCGGGCCTCGGCATCGCGTTCGACTGGGCGCGCATCGACCGGATGCGGCGCGGCGCCCGCTGATTCCATACGACAACCGAAACCGGAGACAGAGATGACCCGACAAGAAATCGACGCCCTGCTGAAGACCTTCGACGACGCCGCGGAAAAGCCCGGCAATCCGCGCGTGCGCGCGATCGTGAACCGCATCGTCAAGGACCTGTGCTACACGATCGAGGATTTCGACGTGCAGCCGAGCGAGTTCTGGACCGCGCTCAACTATCTGAACGAAGCCGGCCGCGAATTCGGGCTGATCGCCGCGGGCCTCGGCTTCGAGCGCTTCCTCGACGTGCGGATGGACGAGGCGGAGGCGAAGGCCGGCATCCGCGGCGGCACGCCGCGTACGATCGAAGGGCCGCTGTACGTCGCCGGCGCGCCGGAGTCGGTGGGCCATGCGCGCCTCGACGACGGCACCGATCCGGGCCAGACGCTCGTAATGCGCGGCCGCGTGCTCGGCAGCGACGGCGCGCCGATCGCGAACGCGCTCGTCGAGGTCTGGCATGCGAACCATCTCGGCAACTACTCGTATTTCGATCAGTCGCAGCCGCCGTTCAACCTGCGCCGCTCGATCCGCACCGACGCCGAAGGCCGCTACAGCTTCCGCAGCGTGCTGCCGGTCGGCTACAGCGTGCCGCCGGGCAGCAAGACCGAGCTGCTGCTCGATCAGCTCGGCCGCCACGGCCACCGTCCTGCGCACATTCACTTCTTCGTTTCCGCGGACGGATACCGTAAGCTGACCACGCAGATCAACATCGAAGGCGATCCGCACATCTGGGACGACTTCGCGTTCGCGACGCGCGAGGGCCTGATTCCGAAGATCCGCCAGGCAGAAGGCGCGGAAGGCAAGCCGTACGGGATCGACGGCCCGTTCGCGCTGATCGACTTCGATTTCACGCTGGTCGGCGCGCGCGACAACGTGCCGACCACCGACGTCGAACGCGTGCGCGCGCACGTGTGACCGGCGTCGTCCCGCGAACCGACAAACGGAGCACAGGATGCTGTTTCATGTGGAAATGAAGGTCCGCCTGCCGGCGGATATGGACCCGGTCAAAGCCGCGACGCTGAAGGCCGAGGAAAAGGCGATGTGTCAGCGGCTGATGAACGAAGGCGTGTGGCGGCATCTGTGGCGGATCGCCGGACAGTACGCGAACGTCAGCATCTTCGACGTCGACAGCGTGCAGCAGCTGCACGACGTGCTGAGTCAGCTGCCGCTGTTTCCGTATATGGAGATGGAGGTACGCGCGCTGTGCCGCCATCCGTCGTCGGTGCGCGACGACGATCGGTAAGCGCGCGCGTGTCGCGGCCGTCGTTTGACGGCGGCACGCGGCACGGCAAAGGGCAAAGGGCGAACGGCAACGGCGGCCTGCGAAAACGCGCGGGTCGTTCGTGCCGTTTTTGCGTCGTGCGGCGCGCGTATCGCGCTCGTGCATGGCGCGCTACGCCGCCAGATGCGCGGCAAAGCCGACCTTCCCGGGCGCGATGTCCGGCTTCAGCGTCAGCGCCGGGATCTCGTAGTCGCCCGCGTTTTGCCGGCGATACGGAATCGGCGGTGTCGTGGCGAGTTCGTCCAGACGCTTGCCGAGCGCGGCGCGCGTTTCCGCGAAACGCGCGTCGTCCATCCGGTGCGTCTGATAGATGACGAATGGCGGCAACACGTCGAAGCCCGGGTAATAGAGGATGCCGTGCTGGATCGGAAACAGCACGTCGTCGATCGGCCCGTTGATCCCGCGCGCGCTGTAGTGCGATTCCCATCCGCCGGTCGTGACGATCAGCATCGCGCGCTTGCCGGCGAGCGAGCCTTCGCCGTAGCGATCGCCCCAGTGCCGGTCGGAATGCTCGCCGACGCCATATGCGAAGCCGTACGCATACACGCGCTCGACCCACCCTTTCATGATCGCCGGCATCGAGAACCACCACAGCGGGAACTGCAGGATCACCGTATCGGCCCACTTCAGCTTGTCCTGCTCGCGCGCGATGTCTTCGCGCTGCGTGCCGGTCTCGTATGCGCGCTTCGAGTCGAGCGCCGGATCGAAGCGCGCGTCGTGCGAGCGGTCGATCATGTCGTTTGCGTCGAGCGCGGGCTTCCAGTTCATCGCATACAGGTCGCTCACCTGCACCGTATGCCCGGCCGCTTCCAGACGCGCCACGGCAAAATCGCGCAATGCGCCGTTCAGCGAACGCGGCTCGGGATGTGCATAGACGATCAGCACGTTCATGTTCGGTCCTCCGTCGGTTGAATTGGCTGCAGGATGCCGATCGTACCGGTATATTGGAAATGAATTTCCGATATTCCAGGTATAGCCATGACTAATTTGAAGCGACTCGACCTGAACCTGCTCGTGACGCTCGACGTGCTGCTCGCCGAACTCAACGTGACGCGCGCGGCCGAGAAGCTCAACCTCTCGCAGCCGTCGGTCAGCGTGCATCTGCAGAAGCTGCGCGATACGTTCGGCGATCCGCTGCTGCTGCCGGGGCCGCGCGGCATGCGGCCGACCGCGCGCGCGGAAGCGCTGCGCGAGCCGCTGCGCGACGCGCTCGAGGCGGTCGAACGCGCGGTGCTGCCCGCGACGCCGTTCGATCCGTCGACCGCGACGCACACGTGGCGCGTCGCCGCGACCGACTACGGCGAATCGACGATCGTGCTGCCCGCGCTGCATGCGCTGCGCACGGCCGCGCCCGGCACGCGGCTCGCGATCGTCGAGCTCGTCCCGCCGCGCATCGAGCAGGCGGCCGCGCGCAACGACATCGACCTCGCCTTCCATACGACCGAAGGATCGCCGCCCGGCATGCGCCGGCTGCCGCTGTTCGTCGAGCGCTACGTGCTCGTCGGCCGCGCCGGTCATCCGAAACTGAAACGTCGCCCGACGCTCGCGCAGTTCAATGCGCTCGAGCATGTGATCGTGTCGCCGGACGGCGGCGGCTTCTTCGGCGTGACCGACGAGGCGCTCGCGAAGGTCGGCGCAACGCGGCGCGTCGTGCTGTCCGTTCCGCATTTCCTGTTCGTGATGTCGGTGCTCGCGAGCACCGATCTCGTCGCGATGCTGCCAGAGCGGCTCGTGCGCGATACGCCTGCGCTGCGCGTCGTCGACGCGCCGATCGACGTGCCCGGCTACGAAATGTCGATGCTGTGGCACGAGCGTGTGCATCGCGATCCGGCGCATCGGTGGCTGCGCGAAACGATCGCCGCCGCGGTCTAGCGAACAGGATCGCGTCCGGGGCTTGAAACGGCGCGAGACACTGTATATATTTACAGTGCTTTTGCACCATTTGACCCGAATTCCGTCATCCCGCGACGGACGGACCTTTGTGAGGCGACCATGTTCCAGTCATCCGCATTCGATCCCGAGCAACCCGGCTTCAATCCTGTCCAGTTCGAACGCGCCGCGCAGCGCGCGGTCGCCGATCTGCAGCGCGCGGTGGCCGGCCCCGCGCAGCGCGCGCTCGGCCTGCGGCGGCGCAGCCATCCCGCTGCGGAGCGCACGATGAGCTGGCGTGCGCTGCTCGACGTCGAAGCGCTCGCGTTCTCGAACGCGGGGTTCGTGAGCCGCAACGATCCGGCGATCGTCGACGCGTTCATCCGGCTGTGCGACAGCCGGCTCGTGCCGGCCGACATCGACGAGCCGGTCGACTGGCGCCGCGACGACGACGATCTGCCGGCCGTCTATCTGATCGTCCGCGCGATGCTCGAAGCGGAAGCGGCGGAGCAGGCCGAAGCGGCGTGAGCGTGCGAAGCGCGAGCCGGCCTTACAGCCGCGCGGCGAGCCGCGCGCCCTGGTCGATCGCGCGCTTTGCATCGAGTTCGGCGGCGCGGTCCGCGCCGCCGATCACGTGCACCGAACGCCCGGCCGCCTGCAGCGGCGCGAGCAGCGCGCGCTGCGGTTCCTGGCCGGTGCAGAGCACGATCGTGTCGGCTTCGATCAATTCGTGCCCGGTGCGCTGCTCGCCGTACGAGACGTGCAGCCCGCGCGCATCGATCCGTTCGTAGTTCACGCCGCCGATCATCTTCACCTGCTTCATCTTCAGCGTCGCGCGGTGGATCCAGCCGGTCGTCTTGCCGAGCCCCTTGCCGAGCGGCGCGGGCTTGCGCTGCAACAGCGTGACGTCGCGCGCCGGCGGCGACACCTTGGCGCGCGTGATGCCGCCACGCGTCGCGGCCGGGTCGGTCACGCCCCACTCGGCTTTCCATTCGTCGAGGTCGAGCGCCGGCGACGGTCCGTCCTGCACGAGAAATTCCGCGACGTCGAAGCCGATCCCGCCAGCACCGATCACTGCGACACGCGGGCCGACCGGCCGCGCGCCCGTCAGCACGTCGATATAGCCGAGCACGTTCGGCCCGTCCTGCCCCGGAATCTTCGGATCGCGCGGCGATACGCCGGTCGCGAGCACGATCTCGTCGTAGCCGCCCGCGATCAGGTCGCTCGCCTCGACGCGCCGGTTCAGATGCAGCGCGACGCCGGTCAGCTCGATCTGGCGGCCGAAATAGCGCAGCGCTTCGTGAAACTCTTCCTTGCCCGGAATCCGTTTCGCGAGATTGAACTGGCCGCCGATTTCCGCCGCGCCGTCGAACAGGTCGACGCGATGGCCGCGCTGCGCGAGCACGGTCGCGCAGGCGAGCCCGGCCGGCCCGGCGCCGACCACCGCGATACGCTTCGCCTGCGTGGCGCGCGCATATTGCAGCTCGGTCTCGTGACACGCGCGCGGATTCAGCAGGCATGAGGCGATCCGGTTCCTGAACGCATGATCGAGGCAGGCCTGATTGCAGCCGATGCACGTGTTGATCTCGTCCGCGCGGCCTTGCGCCGCCTTGACGACGAATTCCGGATCCGCGAGCAGCGGGCGCGCCATCGAGACCATGTCCGCGCAGCCGTCGGCGAGAATCCGTTCGGCGACTTCGGGCCGGTTGATCCGGTTCGTCGTGACGAGCGGAATGCCGACCTCCCCCCTCATCTTCTGCGTGACCCATGCGAACGCGCCGCGCGGCACCGACGTCGCGATCGTCGGCACGCGCGCCTCGTGCCAGCCGATGCCCGTATTGAGGATCGTCGCGCCCGCGCGCTCGACCGCCTTCGCGAGCTGCACGGTCTCGCGCCAGTCGCTGCCGTCCGGAATCAGGTCGAGCATCGACAGCCGGTAGATCAGAATGAAATCGCGGCCGACCGCTTCGCGCGTGCGCTCGACGATCTCGATCGGCAGCCGGATCCGGTTTTCGTAGGCGCCGCCCCACGCGTCGGTGCGCTTGTTCGTATGCATCGAGATGAACTGATTGATCAGGTAGCCTTCGGAGCCCATGATCTCGACGCCGTCGTAGCCCGCTTCGCGCGCGAGCTGCGCGCAGCGGACGAACGCGCGGATCTGCCGCTCGATGCCGCGGGCGCTCAGCTCGCGCGGCGCGAACGGCGAGATCGGCGACTTGATCTTCGACGGCGCAACCGCGAACGGGTGATAGCCGTAACGGCCCGTATGCAGGATCTGCAGCGCGATCTTGCCGTCCTCCGCGTGGACCGCGCGCGTGATCGCGCGATGGCGCCGCGCGGCGGCCGACGTCATCAGCGTGCCGCCGAACGGCTTGGTCCAGCCGGCCACGTTCGGCGCGAAGCCGCCCGTCACGATCAGTCCGACGCCGCCGCGCGCCCGCTCCGCGAAATAGTCGGCGAGCCGCGGCAGCGTCTTGCGGCTGTCTTCGAGGCCCGTATGCATCGAACCCATCAGTACACGGTTTTTCAGCGTCGTGAAGCCGAGATCGAGCGGTGCGAGCAGATGCGGGAAAGGTGTCGTCATGATGGTCGGAGCGATACGCGATGAGCGTCATCGTAGGCGCGCGCCGCGTTGAACGTGAGGGGACAAACAGCCATAATGCTTGTCATTTCCGGCCAATATCCAATGAGCACACCGTCCCGCAAGGATCGCCTCGGGCTGCGCCGCCCGACGATTCCCGTCGCCTATCCGCGTCTGCTGCTGCAGGCGCTCGCCGCGCGCGGCATCGACGCGGCCGCCGTGCGTGCGGGCACCGGTCTGCGCGACGCAGTACTGGCCGAGCCGGACGCGCGCGTCGCGCCGGCGCAATGGGGCCGGCTCGTGCTGAACGCGATCGACATCGGCGGCGATCGCGGCATCGGCCTCGCGTTCGGGCTGCTGCTGAAACCGACCGTGCACGGCTTTCTCGGCTATGCGACGCTGACCGCGCCGGACATCCGCACGGCGCTGCACGTGACGCAGCGCTACTTCCGGATGCGCAACCGCCAGTATCGGCTGAGCTATGCGGAAGACGAACGCGGCGCGACGCTCGAGCTGCACGGCGTACAGGCGAACCCCGTGCTGCAGCATCATGTGATGTTCGAGTTCGTGCTGACCGGGCTCGCGCAGAACATCGCGCAATGGGCGGGCCGCACGTCGCCGGCGATCGCGCTGCGCTTCGCATGGCCGGAGCCCGATTATTTCGCGCGCTACCGCGACCGGCTGCCGCCGGTCGAATTCGAATGCGCGGCCAACGCGCTGTGGGTCGCGCGCGACGTGCTCGACTGGCCGCTGCCGTTCGCGGACGAAGTCGCCCATCGGCAGGCGCTGGTACAGGTCGAACGCGAATATGCGCAGGTGCGTCACGACGAAGGCGATTTCGTCGAGCGCGTGCGCGCCGAACTGGCGCGCACGACAGGCGGTTATCCGGACCCGGAGGCGCTCGCGCACACGCTGCTCGTCTCGACGCGCACGCTGCGCCGCCGGCTCGAGGAGGCCGGCTCGAGCTATCGGCAACTGCTCGACGAAGCACGCTTTCGCGACGCGAAGCAACTGCTCGCGGCCTCGGACCTCGATCTGAAAACGATCGCCGAGCGGCTGCAGTTCACCGACCCCGCGAACTTCACGCGCGCGTTCCGGCGTTGGGCCGGGCAGACGCCGAGCGCCTATCGGCAAGCGGCGGCGGATGTGCGGCGCGCGTGATGTGCGGAATGCGCAGCGCAGATGCGCGCATGCGCAATCTGACCGACGGCTCCATCTATCTCGTTCGCCCTGCGCGCATCCAGAGCGCGCGCACCGACCTCACGGTAACGATCGGCGCACCGATCGCGTTCGCATTCGTCATCGGCATCATGTCGGTCGTACAACGCAGCACCGACGGCATGCTTGCCGTGTTTGCGTGGTGCGCAGCCGCCACGATCCGCCTGTATGGGCTCAGCACAGTCCTGCGTTTGCTGTTCGGGTTCGCCCTGTGGCCCGATATCCGCCGGCTCGAGCCGCCGGGCGGC
The DNA here is from genome assembly GCF_001806955.1 of Burkholderia sp. HMSC10F09. Classification (NCBI taxonomy): domain Bacteria; kingdom Pseudomonadati; phylum Pseudomonadota; class Betaproteobacteria; order Burkholderiales; family Burkholderiaceae; genus Burkholderia; species Burkholderia sp. HMSC10F09. The sequence continues at coordinate 34,013 of NZ_KV786822.1, read as the reverse complement.
AGGCGCGAGGTCGGCGCGGCAAAGGCCGCGCTGACGCTCGCGCCCGAAGAGGCAGCGCGTATCCGTTTCCTCTGACGCGTCAGCGCACCGGCACCATCTGCCCGTCCTCGAACGTGAACACGGTCGTCGGCGCGTTCAGCAGCTCGCCGCGCGCCGTGAACGCGTATGTCCCGGCCACGCCTTCATGCGAAGCCGAACGCAGCGCTTCGATCAGTTTCGCGGGATCGGTCGTCTGCGCGGATGCCATCGTTTTCGCGAGCAGCAGCATGCCGTCGTAGTACGTGATGCCGTATGTCTGCGGCTCGCTCTTGAAGCGCGCACGGTATCGCGCAACGTAGTCCCGGCCGGCCTCGGTCCTGTCGAGCCCCGCGCCGCTCATCGCGCAGAACACGTTGCGCGATGCCGTCTGCGCGACGGTGCCCATGTTGGCCGAGCAGATCCCGTCGCCGCCGAGCAGCCGCGCGCGCACGCCGCGCTGGACCATCTGCTTGGCCATCGGCGCGGCCTGCGCGGTATAGCCGCCGAAGAAGATCACGTCCGGGTTCTTTCCCTTGATCGTCGCGAGGATCGCGAGGAAATCGGTCGCCTGCGAATGCGTGAACTCGCGCGCGACGACCTGCAGACCGAGCGACTTCGCCTTCGCGATGAACTGCTCGGCGAGCCCCTGCCCGTAGGCGGTGCGGTCGTCGATTACGGCGGCGGTCTTCGCGCCGAGCTTCCCTGCCGCAAACGCGGCCATCGACGCGCCGAGCACCGAATCGCTCGCGCCCGTGCGAAACACGTTGTCGTAGCCGAGCGCGGTCAGCTGCGGGTTCGACGCGACCGTCAGCATCGGCACGCGCGCGGCGTTCGTCAGCCGTGCGACCGGAATCGCGACGCCCGAATTCTCGGGGCCGAAGAACGCGGCCGGCTGACGATCCAGCAGACGCTGCGCGACCTGTACACCGGTGCGCGGATCGGCCTGGTCGTCCTCGGCGACGATCCGGAATCGGACCGGCTGTCCGTCGACCGTAATCGGCGTGCGGTTCAGCGTCTCGACCGCGAGCCGCAGCCCGTTCTCGTCGTCCTTCCCGCTCACCGCTTGCGGGCCCGTCAGCGGACCGGAAAAAGCGATCGTGACGACGCGTTCCGCGTGTGCGGCGCCGATCGTGAATCCGCCCAGCGCCAGCACGGCAATCATGCATTTCAGCTTCATGGAGTCTCCTCGACGATGGCTCGCGATACGCGAGCCGGGATGAGCCGGGCGCGGCGGTGTCAACCGTCTGGCGGCCGGCGGGTGAAGGACACCGGGGCGGACGTGCAGCTCTTCTTCGGCGCACTATCCGTTGTCCTTAATATCAGGAACGCAATTAAGACTTGGCGCGTACGCGACGCTGTCGCCCATGCGCTCGCCGGGACGAGCGCGCGCGGCTACAGCAGGATGCGTGCGCCGCCGTCGCCGTCGTTCGCTTCGATTCGTACCGGTCCCGATGCACGCGCGATCCTGTCGTACACGGGCTCCGAGACACAGACGGCCGGCACGGCCATCGCATACAGCTCCGCCGCGACGATCGCGCCGATCGAGATGATCAGGTCGCGCTCGCTCAGCACGATGCCGACGGGGCCCGTGCCGTTGCGGATCGCTTCGGCGAGCACGCTGCTGCTCGAGCTCGAGCCTTTCGCATGCGCCATCACCATGATCCGCCCGGCGAGGCTCGCGCCGACGAGCGGATGCCCGCGATCGACAATGCGCCCCGCGACCGAGTCGTAGCCGCCCCAGAAGCTCAGCGGCTTGGGCAGCACGATCGTCTCCGCATACGCGCGGCCGGGCACGAGCGTGTCGCCGGTCAGCGCGGTGCCGGCCGCGCCGGCGTGATGGTTCTCAGTCATCGAATCGCACCTTTCCTTCGAATGCCGATCGCACGCACTCGCTCATGCTGCCGTACGCGACCGTGACGCCGATGTTCGCCGGCGCATACGATGCCCATTTCCCCGAATTCGTCATCACGAGCCCCGACAGCTGCTTCATCACGGGCGTGATGTACGTGCACGTGTCGACGACGATCTGCACGCCGCGCGCCGCGAACTTGCCGGCGAGGCCGAGTTCGCCGAGCTCCCACAGGATGAAGCGGCTCGTGTTCACGTAGATATCGCATGCCGGCTTGCCGTCGAAGCGGTCGAGCAGCGTGTCGAGCGTGCGGAATTCCGCGAGCGAAAAATGCGGCGTGCCGAGCGCGACCGCGACGAGCGCGTCGCCTTCCGCGCCATGATTCAGCGTGCGCCGGATCTCGGCGAGATCGGCCATCGACACGTCGATCGTCTGCCGCGGCGCGCGGCCGTGCAGCGCGGCGTCGAGCGTCGGCGCCTCGGGCGTCACGCCGACCGCATGGAACAGCGCGACCGCACCGCTCGACGCGGCGGCGGCACCGAGCGCCTTCAGTTCGTCCTCCGTCGTATCGGCCGGCAATCCGACGATCACGGGCACCGTCGCACCGGCGACCTTGCCGACCAGCAAGCCGAGCGCCGCAAAATGAACGTCCCGCGACGGCAGACGGCCGAAGTCGGGCGCGTTGAACACGATCTGCCCGGCACGGTTCGCTTCGACGTGCAGCCCCGCATACGGCGCGCGCCCGGTGATCGCGGCCGCCAGATCGAGAAAGTCGCCGTAGCGGCTCGTGCGCGCGCCGAGCACCGAGTTCGCGAACACGATCGCGTTCGATTCGGCCCAGGCAATCTGCTCGCCCAACGCCGGGCGGTGCTTCAGCTGATACGGCGCGCACGTGAAGCTCGATTCGCAGCCGAGCTGCAGATGCGCGTCCATCAGGCGCTGCGCGTCGCGCTCGATCGTACGGTCGCCGTGGTACAGCTCGGGATGGATCAGGTCGAGCGAGCCGACGTTCAGCGTGGTCGGCACCGCGACGCGCGCACCCGTCGCGACGAAATAGTCGACGAAGTCGAGACTCGTCTGCCCGTGATACAGACAGCCGTCGATATGCGCGCACGTGATGTCGATCAGGTGCGGCGCGGACATCACCTGCGCGGTACGCGCGACGATCCGCATCGCGCGCGCGACGCCTTCGCCGAATTCGCCGCGCAACATCGCGTCGTCGCGCTCGCTCAACTGCAACATGGGTTGCTCCTCGTGACCCGCCCGGCCGCCATCGGCCGGTGAAGTGCGTGGAGCGACTGTACAACTGGAAATAAAATATGTCCAGATAGTCGACGAATGCCGTCATTCCGAAACCAATTTCGCATTTTTCTTGCAGAGATGGCGCTACAAAACCAATTCCGCGCGTCAATTGGATACAACCACGTACCACTTAGACGTGATGTGGCTCGTACTCGACCCGGTTTCGCGCGCGGGGCTCCGCAGGACCGCTGCGGATCGCGGGCCGATCGCCAAGGAAAGGGGAATGGATCGCGGCGGCGACAGCCGGCCGCCGCCACCGTGCGGGAATGGACGACTGCAACTCAGCGCTTGCCGGTCAGCTGCAGCAGTTCGTCGCGCAGCGCCTGCGCCCGCTGCTCGCCAAACGCGGATTCGAATTCGCGCTGCGCGGCCTGCCACGCGCGCTTCGCCTGACCGAACGCACGCACGCCCTGCTTCGTCAGATTCAGCACGTGCGCACGCGGATCGTGATCGGACGGCGCCGACGCGACGAGCCCGTCGCGCTGCAGCGGCTTCAGCGCGCGCAGCAGCGTCGTGCGGTCCATCACCAGCGTATCGGCGAGCTCGCTCATCAGCACGTCGGGCCGCCGCGACAGGATCGCGATGATCGAGAACTGCGCGGGCGTCACGCCCGCCGCGCTCAGATGGCGTTCATAAATTTGCGTGACAAATCGCGTCGCCTGCCGAAGCGCGAAGCAGTTGCACGCACCGATCGTCTCGATGTCGTCCATGCCGGCAAATGTATATGTGCATATGCATAAAGTCAATGTACACTCGACCGATCATCCCGCCGGTCGCGCGCGTCCGGCGCCCGCGACCGCCCGAGGAGACGGACATGGACTACATCGACAAGCTGCGGATCTTCCGGTCGGTCGTCGAGCTGCGCAGCTTCACGCGCGCGGCCGACATGCATGGCCTCGCGCGCCCGGTCGTGTCGCGCGCGATCGCCGAACTCGAAGCGCGGTTCGGCGGCCGCTTGCTGCACCGGACCACGCGCCAGGTGTCGCTGACCGAAACGGCCGAACGCATCTACGAGCGCTGCGCCGCCGTGCTCGACGAGCTGGACGCGCTCGAAGCCGAAGCGCAGACGCAGACGCGCGAGCCCGACGGCCTGCTGCGGCTCGTCGCGCACACGACCGCCGCGCTGAATCAGTTCGTGCCGTTGATCGCGGGCTTCAAGGCTGCGCATCCGAAAGTGCGCGTCGACGTCACGCTGACCGAGCGGCACGTCGATCTGGTTGGCGAGGGCTACGACATCGGCATCGTCGCTCCCTACATGCTGAGCTCCGACACGACGATCGTGCGGCTCATCGCGCGGATACCGTTCGTGATCGTCGCGACGCCCGCGTACCTGCGCGCGCATGGGAACCCCACGACGCCGGCCGATCTCGTCGACCATCCGTTCGTGCCGCTGTCGCCGTCGCTGCGCCGCCCGGCGCTGTCGTTCCGCGTCGACGGCGACGTGCTGACCCTTCCGCTGCGCTTCGACATTTCGTCGAACAGCCCCGTGTTCAACCGCGAGATGGTGATGCACGGTTTCGGCATTGGCATCGTGCCGAGAACGCTGGTCGAAACCGAGCTCGCGTCGGGCGCGCTCGTACAGCTGCTCGACGATGCCGACCTCGTCGATGGGTGCGTCGAGCTGAAGCTGGCGTACGCGAACCGATCGCTGCTGCCGGCGAAGGTCAAGGCGTTCATCGACTATGCGAGCGCGATGTGCGACCGCGAAGGCTGGATCGCGCCCGTCGCGGCATAGCGCCGGTTCGCGCACTTCGCTTGCCCGCCGATTGGTACGCAGGACGCACCAATCTGATCGCGCGGCCGTCATCGCTCCGCGCGCGCAGACTGCTTAAAGTGTGCACATGCACACGACGACGCTCACCGACGACGATTGTTTCGCGATCCGGCAGGCCGCACGCCGGATCTCGCAGTTCTACGAGCGCCATCTCGCGCATGCTGGCGTTACGCCGTCGCAGTACAGCATTCTGGCGCTGCTGCGCGAACGGCCGGGCCTGACGATGGCGGCGCTGTCGGCCGAGCTGGTCATCGAGCGTACCGCGCTGCTGCGCGCGCTCAGGCCACTCGTCGGCGCCGCGCTCGTCGCCGGGCATACCGAACCGGGCGGACGCCGGCAGACCTTCTCGCTCACTGCGTGCGGCGAAACGAAGATCGCCGAAGCGCATGCGCACTGGCTCGCCGCGCAGCAGGCATTCGAGCGGCGTTTCGGGGCACGGCAGGCCGCCCACCTGCGCGGCGAGCTGTTCCGGATCGCGCACAACCTGCCGGCGCGCTGACGTACTGCATATCCGTCGCGCGCAGGCGTTTTCCCGATCGACGCACCGCCGTCGGTCGCCTTGATTAGTGCATATACATAGGTGAATCGATGGACACGACTCAAACCGCTGCCGCCCGCGAAGCGGCCACGGCCGAACCGCCCGCGAAGCAGCGCCGCCGCGTACGCTGGATGCGCATCGCCCTGATCGCCGTCGTCGTCGCGGTCGGCGCGGCCGCACTCGACTGGCTGTTCGTGCTGCGTTTCCAGGAAAGCACCGACGACGCGTATGTCGGCGGCGACGTGACGGTGCTTGCGCCGAAGGTCGCCGGCTTCGTCGACCGGATCCTCGTGACCGACAACCAGCGCGTGAAAGCCGGCGACGTCCTCGTGCAGCTCGACGCGCGCGACTACGCGGCGAAGCTCGCGCAGGCGAGCGCCGAAGTCGACGCGGCGCGCTCGGCCGTGGCCGAGCTCGAAGCGAAGCAGCAGCTGCAAGACGCGGTGATCGTCCAGCATGCGGCGGACAAGAACGCATCCTCGGCCGAGCTGACGCGCGCCGCGGCCGATCGCGTCCGCTATCGCGAACTCGTGAAGGCCGACGCGGTGTCGAATCAGCTCGTCGAGCGCGCCGACGCCGACTACGCGAAAGCGCACGCGGCCGTCGAACGCAGCGATGCGGCGCTGCTCGCGTCGAAGCGCGAGCTCGACGTGCTCGGCGCACAGCTGGCCGATGCGCGCGCCCGCGTGAACACGGCGCTCGCCGCGCAGCGCGTTGCCGCATTGAACGTCGAATACACGACGATCCGTGCACCGGTCGACGGCTACGTCGGCAACCGCACCGGCCGCGTCGGAATGCTGGCGAACGTCGGCGTGCCGCTGCTGACGATCGTCCCTGCGTCCGGCTTGTGGATCGACGCGAACTTCAAGGAGGACCAGCTGCGCAAGATGCGCGCGGGCGATCGCGTCGACGTGTCGCTCGATGCGTCGGGCGCGCGGCTGCACGGGCGCGTCGACAGCGTCGCGCCCGCGACCGGCGCGACGTTCAGCGTGCTGCCGCCCGAGAATGCGACGGGCAACTTCACGAAGATCGTGCAGCGCGTG
>NZ_KV786822.1:1143-27469 GCF_001806955.1 Burkholderia sp. HMSC10F09 | reverse complement strand
ACGAAGATCGTGCAGCGCGTGCCGGTGCGCGTCCATCTCGATCCGCAGCCCGGGCTCGAGCAGGTGCTGCGTCCGGGGCTGTCCGCGGTCGTGACCGTGCACACCGACCACGCGCACTGAACGGGAGACGACGATGACCACCGCGTTTTCCGGCGACCCCGCGTCGCAACCGACGAAGCAGCGCGTGTTCGCATTCGCGCTGATGTGCGTCGGCTTCTTCATGGCGACGCTCGACATCCAGATCGTCGCGTCGTCGCTGCGCGACATCGGCGGCGGACTGTCGGCCAGCCAGGACGAACTGTCGTGGGTGCAGACGGCCTATCTGATCGCCGAAATCATCGTGATCCCGATGTCGGGCTGGCTGTCGAAGGTGATGTCGACACGCTGGCTGTTCGTCGCGTCTGCCGTCGGCTTCACGATCACGAGCATGCTGTGCGGGCTCGCGTGGGACATCAATTCGATGATCCTGTTTCGCGGGCTGCAGGGCGCGCTCGGCGCCGCAATGATTCCGACCGTGTTCACGACCGCGTTCGTGCTGTTTCCCGGCAGGCAGCGGCTGATCGCGTCGACGACGATCGGCGCGCTCGCGTCGCTCGCACCGGCGATCGGTCCCGTGATCGGCGGCTGGATCACCGATCGATGGTCGTGGCACTGGCTGTTCTATCTGAACCTCGTGCCGGGGATCCTGGTCGCGGTGCTGGTGCCGCGCTACGTGCGCATCGACGAGCCCGATCCCGGTCTCGTCAAGCGCGGCGACTATCTCGGGATCGTGCTGATGTCGGGCTTTCTCGGCTGCCTCGAATACGTGCTCGAGGAAGGGCCGCGCAAGAACTGGTTCGGCGATCACGTCATCGTTGCATGCACATGGATCGCCGGCATCTGCGGCTTCCTGTTCGTCGTGCACGCGCTGACCGCCGAGGATCCGGTCGTCGACCTGCGTGCGCTTGCCGTGCGCAACTTCGGCATCGGCAGCCTGCTCTCGTTCGTCACGGGCATCGGCATCTTCGTGACCGTATTCCTGACGCCGCTGTTTCTCGCCCAGGTGCGCGCATTCAGCTCGCTGCAGATCGGCATCGCGCTGCTGTCGGTCGGCGCGTTCCAGCTGCTCGCGCTCTGCGCATACGCGTTCGCGGCCCGCTACTTCAGCCTGCGCTCGCTGCTCGTGTTCGGGCTCGTGTGTTTCGGCATCGGCTGCTATCTGTACACGCCGATCACGCACGACTGGGGCTGGCAGGAACTGCTGCTGCCGCAGGCGCTGCGCGGCATCGGTCAGCAGTTCAGCGTGCCGCCGATCGTGACGATGGCGCTCGGCTCGCTGCCGCCGTCGCGGCTGAAATCCGCCAGCGGGCTGTTCAACCTGATGCGCAATCTCGGCGGTGCGATCGGCATCGCGGTCAGCGCGACGATGCTCAACGACCGGCTGAACTTCCATTACCTGCGGCTCAACGAGCACGTGAGCGCGGGCGTGCCGCAGGTCGCGTCGCTGCTCGACGGGCGCACCGCGTACTGGGCGTCGGTCGCCGGCAACACGGTCGATGCCGCGCAGGCCGCGCTCGCCAACCTGCATCGGCTGATCTACCGCGAAGCGCTGACGCTCACGTATGCCGATGCGTACTACGCACTGTCGCTCTGTTTCGTCGTCGCGCTGGTCGCGGTCGTCTTCTCTCAACCCATCTCGCTGAACGCGCCGCCGCCGGATGCGCACTGAGGTCGTCATCATGAAACAGCTCATTGTCGCGCTCGCCGTCAGCGCGTTCGCCGCCGGTTGTGCGGTACAGCCGGCGCAGCACGCGACGCTGCCCGACGCGGTCGGCGCGCTCGCGCCTGCTACGTGGGACACCGCCGTTCCAGCCGCCACGAGCGACGCGGCGACGTGGTGGGCGCAGTTCCGCGACCCGACGCTCGACCGGCTGATCGCGACCGTGCTCGACGCCAACCTCGATCTGCAGGCCGCCGCCGAACGCGTGAAGCAGGCGCAGGCGCTGACCGCAAGCAAGCGCGCGGCCCTGCTGCCCGAACTCGACGCCACGGCGCATGCATCCGACGCGCGCCAGAACGTTCCGCCGCCGCTCGGCTACGTGCGGCAGGCCGGCGCCGGACTCGCACTGAGCTGGTCGCCCGACGTGTTCGGCGGCGAACGGCTCGACCTGCTCGCCGCGCGCGCGGAACTCGTCGGGCAGACGCACGCGGAAGATGCGATGCGACTCGCGCTGGCGGCCGACGCGGCATCCGCGTACGTCGATCTGCGCTGGGCGCAGCAGGAACTGAAGCTGCTGCAGGACAACGCGGCGATCCGGCAGCGTGCGCTCGAACTGACACGCAAGCGGCAGGCGTTCGGGCTGTCGACGGAGCTCGACGTCACGCGCGCGAAGAATCAGCTCGACGCGCTCGAAGCGCGGATCGCGCCGACGCGTGCGCAGATCGCGCATCAGCTGAACCTGATCGCCGTGTATTCGGGCCGCACGCCGGAATCGATCGATCGGCTCGTGCTCGCCGCGTCCGCGCCGATTCCCGCGCCGCCGGCCGGCGCACCGGTCACGCTGCCGTCGCAGGCGCTGCTGCGCCGCCCCGACGTGCTGACCGCCTACGCGCAGGTCGAACGGCGGGCGGCGCAAGTCGGCGTCGCGAAAGCCGAGCGGTATCCGAAGTTCTCGCTGAATCTGGCGGACGGCGTGCTCGCCGCGTCGTATCTCGGGCTGCCGACGCTCACCGACAACCTGTTCAGCGCCGCGCTGAGCGCGACGAGCCCGATCTTCGATGCCGGCCGCATCGCAGCCGACATCGCACAAAGCGAAAGCCGCTTGCGCGAATCCGAACTCGCGCTGCGGCAGACGATGCTGCAGGCCTTGCGCGAAGTCGAGGATGCGCGCGCGAGCCTCGTCGCGACCGACGCGGCGTCGCAGCAGCTCGGCGGCGCGCTCGCCGCGTCCGACCGTGCGCTCGCGCTCGCGACGCGACTGTACAAGGGCGGCGCGACGGATTTTCTCGACGTGTTGACCGCGCAGGAGGCGTATCTGCGCGACTCCGATTCGCTGAATCAGGCCGCACGCGAGCATGCGCTCGCGGCGATCGCGCTGTATCGATCGCTCGGCGGCGGATGGAGCAGGAACGATGCGGGGCAGGCGGCCGAGGCTGTCGCGAGCCAATGAGCGCGAACGCGATGCGCTGCGTGGGAGAACGTCGCCGAAGCGGCGAGAAGGCAATCATGGCGGTCATGGCCGCATGCGGCGGCCATGACTGACGGCGATACGCTTAGCGATCGAGCGCGAGCTTCGCGCCGAGGCCGAGCAGAATCGTGCCCATCACCGCATCGATCGGCTTGCGCAGTTTCGCGTAGCCGGTCTGCACGCGGTTCGTCGAGAACAGCAGCGCGACCGTGCAGAACCACGACAGCGACACGGCGACGACGACCGCCAGCGTCGCACCATGCACCCACGCGGGCGCATGCGCGGGCAGCAGCGTGACGAACAGACTGCCGAAGAACGCGGCGGCTTTCGGATTCGTCAGGCCGACCAGCAACCCTTTGCGGTATGCATGCGCGCCGCCGCGCACGGCAGGCGCGCGCATGGCGTCGGCCGGCTGCGCCGACTGGCGCAGCCCCGACAACGACTTGATGCCGAGGTAGATCAGATACGCGGCGCCGGCGATCCGGATCGCCTCGTACAGCCACGCGAGCTTCGCGACGATCAGGCCGAGCCCGAAGATCGCCATCGCCGCCCATACCGCGTGCGACGACGCGATGCCGAGCGCGGCCAGCAAGCCGGCGCGGCGGTTGCCGAGCGCATGGGAAGACACGGCGATGAGGTCGGGGCCGGGGCTCACGCAGGCCAGCAGCATCACGCCGCCGACCGCGGCAAGTTGGGGAACGTAGCTCATGACGGTTCGGATCGGTACGGGTGGAAATGTCCACGGGAAACGGACGAATCGACCGACTGTAGCACGACGTGCCGCGCCGTGCCGACGCCGCGCTCGCCCGCGTGCGGCGCGTTCACTCGACGTGCGGCCAGCGATAGGCGATCACCGACGCGACCGGATACGCGAGCTCGCGCACCGCGCCAAGCTGGTTGCCGCCGAACAGATGCACGTGCGCATCGTCGTGACGCAGATAGAAGCCGACATGGCCCTTCCAGCTCGTCGGGTCCTCACGCGTCAGCACCGCGATGCAGCCGTACACCGGCTGCGCGAGCGGCCGCCCCCACTCGAGCCACGAGCGCGCGAGCGCCGAGCCGGTGCCGCGCATGCCGGCGCGCGCCATGCACCAGTTGACGAACGACGAGCACCACGAAATCTTGTCGTCGTAGCCGACGAGGTTCGTGTGCCCGTTGTATTCGACGATGCGCGGATTCACGCGGCCAGGCGGAAACCGGCGCACGCCGCGCTCGGCGAGTGCGACGGCCATCCACGGCACGAGCGTGCCGTGCGGATGGTCGGTGGCGTTCGGTCGGATCACGTCGTCCTCGTCGAAGTGGCTGAGCGATAGCGCTCCATCTTCGCATAGGTGCATGAACGCCGCGCGCCGCCACAGCATTCGCCGAGGCGGGCGCCCATCGATTGATAACCGGCGAACATCAATCGTTCAGAAAATTGCACTTATCGTTTCTGCGGCATCGCGCGAACATTCGCGAAAACAACAATCGACCGCCCTCCCTCCCCGCATTTTCCGGAGACATCCCGATGCATCCCTCGTCCAGTCTCTCGACCGGGCGCTCGAAGGCCGCTGCGGTCTTCCGCGTCACGGCCGGGAATTTTCTCGAGCAGTTCGATTTCTTTCTGTTCGGCTTCTACGCCACGCAGATCGCCAACGTATTCTTTCCCGCCGCCAGCGAGTTCGCGTCGCTGATGATGACGTTCGCGGTGTTCGGCGCCGGCTTCCTGATGCGGCCGCTCGGCGCGATCGTGCTCGGCGCGTATATCGACGACGTCGGCCGTCGCAAGGGCCTGATCGTCACGCTGTCGATCATGGCGAGCGGCACGATCCTGATCGCGTTCGTGCCCGGCTACGCGACGATCGGCCTGCTCGCGCCCGCGCTCGTGCTGCTCGGGCGGCTGCTGCAGGGCTTCTCGGCCGGCGCGGAGCTCGGCGGCGTGTCCGTCTATCTGGCCGAAATGGCCACGCCGGGCCGCAAGGGCTTCTTCACGAGCTGGCAGTCCGCGAGCCAACAGGTCGCGATCGTCGTCGCCGCGGCGCTCGGCTTCGCGCTGAATCGCTGGCTGAGCGCGGCCGACATCGCCGCGTGGGGCTGGCGCGTGCCGTTCTTCGTCGGCTGCATGATCGTGCCGTTCATCTTCATGCTGCGTCGCAAGCTCGAGGAAACGCAGGAATTCAGCGCGCGCCGCCATCGTCCCACGATGAAGGAAGTATTCGGCACGCTGGCTCAGAACTGGGCCGTCGTCGTGGCCGGCATGATGCTGGTCGCGATGACCACCGCGAGCTTCTACCTGATCACCGTGTATGCGCCGACGTTCGGCAAGACCGTCCTGCATCTGAGCACCGCGGACAGCCTGCTCGTGACGCTGTGCGTGGGCGTCTCGAACTTCGTGTGGCTGCCGATCGGCGGTGCGCTGTCGGACCGCATCGGCCGCCGCCCGCTGCTCGTCGCGATGACGGTGCTCGCGATCGCGACCGCCTATCCGGCGCTGTCGCTGCTCGCCCATGCGCCGACGTTCACGAACATGCTGCTCGTGCTGCTGTGGCTGTCGTTCATGTACGGCCTCTACAACGGCGCGATGATCGTCGCGCTCACCGAAGTGATGCCCGTGCAGGTGCGCGTGGCCGGCTTCTCGCTCGCGTACAGCCTCGCCACGGCCGTGTTCGGCGGCTTCACGCCGGCGATCTCGACCGCGCTGATCCACATGACGGGCGACAAGGCCGCGCCCGGCTACTGGATGAGCTTCGCCGCCGTGTGTGCGCTGCTCGCGACGTTCGCACTGTATCGCCGCCAGGCCGCGACGCTGACGCCCGCGCATTGACGGTCCGCTCGCCCCCCCATGCTCACCTGACCTTCCCGTTCGCACGACCATGACGATGAAAAATCTGCTGCTGAAACTTTGCGCGACCGCGCTCGTCGCGACCTCGGTCGCCACCGCCCCCGTGCAGGCCGCCGAGCTGCACGTGATGAGCTCGGGCGGCTTCACCGCCGCGTACAAGGCGCTCGGCCCGCGCTTCGCCGCCGACACCGGCAACACGCTCGACACGACGCTCGGCCCGTCGATGGGCAAGTCGCCCGAAGCGATTCCGAACCGGCTCGCGCGCGGCGAGCCCGCCGACGTCGTGATCATGGTCGGCTACGCGCTCGACGAGCTGATCCGGCAAGGCAAGGTCGTGCCCGGCTCGCGCGTCGAGCTGGCCGATTCGCGAATCGGCATGGTCGTGCGCGAAGGCGCCGCGAAGCCCGATATCGGCACAGCCGACGGGCTTCGGCAAGCGCTGCTGCACGCGAAGTCGATCGCGTACTCGGACAGCGCGAGCGGCGTCTACATCGAGCGCGAGTTGTTCAGGAAGCTCGGTATCGAAGCGCAGGTAAAGCCGAAGGCGACGATGATTCCGCGCATTCCGGTCGCGTCCGTCGTCGCGAACGGCGACTATGAAATCGGCTTCCAGCAGGTGAGCGAACTGCTCCCGGTGCCGGGCGTCACGTTCGTCGGCCGGATTCCGGAGTCGCTGCAGTCGGTCACGCGCTTCGCCGGCGGCATCCCGGTCGGCGCACGGCATCCGCAGGAAGCGAAGGCGCTCCTCGACTATCTCGCATCGCCCGGCGTGCAGCCGGACGTGAAGGCGACCGGGCTCGACCCCGTGTCGGCCCGCTGACGCAAACCGACCGCCGCGTGCGCGCGTGCGGTCGCGCGCCGGCCGGCAAGCCGCGTGGCAGGCCGCCGCGTATCACGATGCGGCCGCGCCCGACGCGCGGCTCGCGCGCTTCGCGTCGACGACCATCTCGTGAAATGCCTGCGCGGCCGGCGTCAGCTGCCGTCCGCGCCGCTTTACGATGCCGACCCGCCGCTTCACGACGGGGTCGACGAGCGGCACGCTCGTGAGGATCGGATGGTCGCGTCCGGGCATCGCCATCGACGGCACCGCGGCGACGCCGAGCCCCGCCTCGATCAGACCGAGCAGCGTCGTCACGTGCCGCGTCTCGCACACGCTCGGCACCGGCGGTGCGACGCCCGACAGCGCCTGGTCGAGCAGCAGCCGGTTGCCGGACGTCTTGTCCACCGAGACGTACTCGTGCGCGTACAACTCGTCCCACGTCACGCGCTTCTTGCGCGCGAGCGGATGATCGCGGCGGCACGCGGCGACGAAGCGCTCCTGCAGCAGCACCTTGAAGTCGATCTCGGGCTCCTGGCTGCCGAGGAAGCTCACGCCGAAATCGGCCTCGCCGCTGATCACCGCACCGAGCACCTCGTTCGCGCCCGAATCGAGCAGCTTCACGCGGATGCGCGGGAAGCGGCGGTGATACTCGGCAATCACGTTCGGCAGGAAGTAATACGCGACCGACGGCACGCACGCGATCGTCACGTGACCGAGGCGGCTCGACGACACGTCGCGAATGCCGAGCAGCGCCGCATCGAGATCGTCGAGCAGTTGCTCGGCGCTCGGCGCGAACACGCGGCCGACCGTCGTCAGCGTGACGCTGCGCGTCGTGCGCTCGAACAGCCGCACGCCGAGCGCATCCTCGAGCTTGTCGATGCGGCGGCTCAACGCGGGCTGCGAAATGCTGAGCGCGTCGGCAGCCTTGCGGAAGCTGCCCAGCTCCACCACCGCGCGAAACGCCTGCAAGTCGGTCAAGTCGAAATTGATCCCCACGGGACAGCCTCCGCATTTCAATGCCCGGTATTGTGCATGAAGCGGAGGACGCAAGTGGGCGCGCGGCGGTTTGACGGTGGGCGTCGATCGGTAGGCACGAAGCGTTCGCCGTTGCCGTGCTGTGCGACCTGCCCGATCGACGTTGTCGACGTCGGCAAGCTCTGTGAACGAGATGCAGAAAAGCGATGACCATTGGGTTGCGCCGGCACAAATCCCATTTGATACATGATTGACTCCCATTTGATATATATCTATAATGGGATTGTTACTTCACTCATTTGGGAGTTTGCCATGCGTACCCCCGCACCAACCAGCCGGCAGCCCGCTAAGCGCGCAAGCGCCGGGAAAGCCTCCGTTGGGTCGAATGGCCTCGGCGCACACGAGCACGACTTCGATACGTTCCGCAGGATGACGCCGCTGGAGCAGCGGCGTACGATCGCCGACGGATTCAAGGCAGTGATCGTCGAACGTGTCGCTCGCGAGCTTCTCCGAATCCCGGTGCAATCGCTGCTGTCCGCGCTAAGCTTGCCGAGCTCGACAATCCTTCGAAAGATCGCGAACGAGGATCGCCTGTCGCAAAGCGAGTCCGATCGTATTGCGCGCGTTCTCTACGTCCTCGATCTTGCGGTCGAGCTTTTCGAGGACAAGGACCGTGCAGCGGAATGGATTACGCGCGGCAATGCCGAGCTTGATGGTCTTAGGCCGATAGAAGTTCTCGATGTACAGCCCGGCTACGACCGTGTGCGCGACATTCTCAACCGTGCATTGTTCGGGGTCACCGCGTGAAGCTGTATCGCCTCGCAAAAGAACGAAAGGGCCACTACATGGCGGACGATCTCAGCGGCAATGGTGCTGCGATCGCAGGGGGCCGCTGGAATCCGCGCGGAATGCGAGTGCTGTACACGTGCTGTCACGCTTCCACGTCCCTGCTCGAAGCGCTCGTCCATATGTCAGGGATACTGCCGGCCGGCGGCCTTTTCTTGGTGACACTCGAAGTGCCTGATGCGGTATACGAAGGGGCGTTCGAACCAGAACTACCGCCCGATTGGGCGACGCTAACGGAAGACCCTGCGTCGACGGCGCGGATCGGCCGGGAATGGTTGGAAATGGGTGAGCAGCTCGCGATGCGGGTTCCATCCGTCGTCTGTCCGACGGACTTCAATTTGCTGCTGAACCCGCTGCACCCCGATTTCGCCGCGACGGTGAAGGTGATCAGCAAAGAGCCGTTCAAATTGGATCCGCGGCTCTTCGGGTAGACTTCAACGCCGCCCGACGGGCGCAGTGGTTTGATGCCGGCCTCCTGACTCCGAAATCCCGCGACGTTATCGGTAGGGCAGCGGCAAACGGCGGACAGCCGGCATAATGCCGGCTGCTACGGAAAGGAAAGCCGCCATATGGGCGCGCACGCCACCGCGCGCCGCTGCATGCCGCCCCTCGCTCAGATATGAAAGATCTGCGCGACCAGCGCGGCACCGAGGAACGTGCCGGCATTCGCGACGAACGACACGAGCACGATCCGCCAGCCGAGGCGGCGAAACGCGGGAATGTCCTTCGCGATCGAGAGGCCCGCGAACGTCAGCATCGGCGTGACGACGCCGAGGAAATCGTTCTTCGCGCTCATCGCGGCGATGGCCGGCGCCCACGGACACAGCGGCGAGGTCATGAACATCGCGACGACCGACACCCAGCACACGGCGGGAATCTTGCGGCGCGTGACCGTCGACAGCGCATCGCCGATCACCGTTGCGAGCACCATGAACGCCATGCCGGGCAACCCGAAGAGCGGCGACGTGCCGTGCGTGATCCAGTCGCACACGAGCGAGAACACGGCCGTCAGCAGCCAGGCCGCGACCTTCCCCGAGTAGCTGAGCGCCGGCGCCTCGGTCTGCACGTCGCCGAGCGACGGACGCGCAGCCTCGACGGATGCCGACGCGGACGACGCCTTCGTCGTGCGCCCGATCAGCGGTTCGAGCACGCGATAGCCGAACACCGCGAGCGGCAGCGAGATGAACAGCGTGAAATACGTGCCGATGGTCGTCGTGATCAGATTGCTCGCGGCGGCAAACGTCAATACGTTCTTCGCGACTTCCGGCGACTGCTGCGCGGCGGCGATCGCGCCGGACGCGGCCGCCATCATGCTGCCCGAGCCGACGCCCGCCCCCATCGCGAGCGCGAGCGGATGAAAAATGTTCAGGCTCGCGACAAAGCCCGCGAAGATCGCGATGAACACCGCGCCGAACACGGTACCCGTCAGATACTCGGCGAGCACGCCGCGCCCTTCGGCCGAATTCATCCCGTACTTCTCGCCGATGATCGCGAGACTCGGCTCGCGTCCGACCGAGAACGTCGCGCCGATTGCTTCGCGCTTGATCCCGAGCAAAAGCGCGAGCGGCAGGCCGAGCAGGATCGTGCCGACGAAGTGCCCGAGCTCCTGGAACGCGAGCGCCCAGCCGGCCGCGGCGAGCTTCGGCAGCGCGCTGCCGACCATCAGCCCGAGCTTCGCGACGAACAGCAGCAGCGCCGGCTGCAGCACCGCCGCCGCGAGAAACTGCGTCTTCACGTCGAGCCGCATGCTGCTGCGCCAGCGCTCGGACAGCAGCCCCAACGCGCCGCCCATCAGCAGCGCCCAGATCATCGGCAGCAGCACGACCTTGCCGGGCCCGACATTGAACGTGAACGCGCCGATCGATTGCGCGATCAGCAATATCGCCGCCGCATAGACCAGCAGCTTCGCGCCTCTGAAACCGTCGCTTCCCGCGCCGTCCGCCGTCATCGTATGTTCCATGCTGATCTCCGCTCGAAGGCTCGTCGGCCTCGTATCAGGTTGTGTCGACTGGTCTCGTACCGTGCTGCCGCGACGCGTGCGCCGAACGACTCGGCGCCCGTGCCGCGTCGCGCCGCCTTACAAACTTACAAATAGCCGAATACGCTCGCGGGATGCTTCGCCGTTTCGACCCACACGCTTTTCGTCTGCGTATATTCGTACAACGCCTCGACGCCGCTCGAGCGGCCGTAACCGCTCATCCCGTAGCCGCCGAACGGCGACGCGACATTGATCGTCTTGTAGCCGTTCACCCAGAACGTGCCGGCGTCGATCTGCGCGGCCACGCGATGCGCGCGCGCGACGTCGTTTGTCCATACCGCGCCGGCCAGCCCGAAGTCGGTATCGTTCGCGATCTCGATCGCTTCTTCCTCGGTGTCGAACGGAATCGCGACGACGACGGGCCCGAAGATCTCCGTGCGCGCGACGTCCATCCGATTGTGCACGTTCGCGAGCACGGTCGGCGCGACGAAGTAGCCGCGCGCGCTCCGCTCGGTCGAGCCGGCCGCGAGCGTCGCGCCGGACTCGACACCGCTCGCGATCATCTTCATCACATGCTCGTACTGCGCGCGATGGCAGATCGGGCCGACCTCGGTGGCGTCGTCGGTCGGCGCGCCGACGCGGATCTTCTTCGCGCCCGTCGCGACCATCGCGACGAAGCGGTCGTAGATCGAGCGCTGCACGAGCAGACGCGAGCCGGCGACGCAGCTCTGTCCCGCGCCCGCGAAGATCGCGGCCTGCGCCGTGAGCGCTGCGCGATTCAGGTCCGCATCGTCGAAGACGATATTCGCGGACTTGCCGCCCAGCTCGAGTACGCACGGCAGGACGCGCTTCGCGGCCGCCTCGGCAATCCGCGCGCCGGTCGCGGGCGAGCCGACGAACACGACTTTCTTCACGGCCTTGTGCGCGATCGCCGCCTGCGCGATGGTGTGCCCGTAGCCGGCGAGCACGTTGATCAGCCCGTTCGGCACACCCGCACGCTCGGCAAGCCGCGCGATCGCCAGCGAACTGAACGGCGTGAGCTCGGACGGCTTCAGCAGCACCGCGTTGCCCATCGCGATCGCCGGCGCGAGCTGCCAACCGCACGTAAACACCGGCGCGTTCCACGGCGTGATCTGCAGTACGGTGCCGGCCGGCTCGCGGCGCGTGTAGTTCAGATGCGACGTCGGCACCGGAATCACGTCGCCGTAGAACTTGTCGGCCCAGCCGCCGTAGTACTCGAACATCTCGGCGACTTTCGCGACTTCGCCGCGGCAATCGCGGATCGGTTTGCCCGAACCGAGCGATTCGAGGCGCGCGAGCGCTTCCGCGTGACTGCGCACTTCGCGCGCGACGTCGAACATCGTGCGGCCGCGCGCCGCATGCGTGAGCGCCCACCACTGCCGTTGCGCGGCCTGCGCGGCCGCCGCCGCAAGCGCGACGATCTCCGCGCCGCCGTCGCGATAGGCGAGGCTCGGCTCGCCGGTCGCCGCGTCGAACAGCTCGATCGTATCGCCGCGCCCTTCGACGAGTTCGCCGTTCACGTATGAGCCGACGCTCTGCGCGCCGGGAAAGAACTGTCGAAATGCGTCGAGCAGCGCCTGTTCGATGGGGGATGCCATATCGTTTCCTCGTGGTGATGGATCGGCGCTCAGCGCGCGTCGACGAATTCGACGATGCGGTTGAAGTCTTCCGCGTCGCCGATCGATTCCGCGCTCGCGGCCCACAGGCGGCCCGCTTCGCTTGCAATCGGCGCACTTACGTGTGCGCGCTGCAGCAGTTCGAGCGCGAGGCGCATGTCCTTGCGCATCAGTTTCATCGTGAAGCCCGAATCGAAACGCTCGTTCAGGATCCACGTCGGGTAATTCGTCAGCGTCGCGCTGTTGCGCCCGGAGCCGCCGCTCAGCGCTTCGATCAGCCGTGCCTTGTCGACGCCCGCTGCCTCCGCGGCTCTGACCACTTCGCTCGTGACGAGCAGATGCACGCCCGTCAGCAGGTTGTTCAGCAGCTTCGTCACATGGCCCGCGCCCGCGGGGCCGACGTGCACCTGCTTCGCGCTGATCGCCGACAGCACCGGCTGCACGGCCGCGATGTGCTCATCGGCGCCGCCGAGCACCATCGTCATCGTCGCGGTTGCCGCACCCTTCGGGCCGCCGCTGACGGGCCCGTCGACAAAGGCGATGCCATGCGCATCCAGCGCGGCCGCCACCTTGCGCGTGCTGTTCGGATCGGCGGTCGTCGTGTCGATCACGATCAGCCCGCGCTTCGCATGCGACGCGACGCCGCCGTCGCCGAGCACGACCGCTTCGACGATCGCCGAGGTCGGCAGCGACAGGATCAGCACGTCGACCGCCGACGCAATCTCCGCAATCGACGCGCAGGGCCGCACGCCTTCGTCAGCCAGTTGCCGCACGCTCTCTGCGTTCGCGTCGAACCCCAGCACGTCGAAGCCGGCCCGCTTCAGCGACAACGCGATGCCGCGCCCCATGTTTCCCAGTCCGATCACGCCTACCGTCTTCATTGCCGCTCCCGATCGTTGCATTCGAAGGTTCGCGCGGAAGCCGTGTCGCGCTTGCGTTTCGCGCCGGTTCCGCTGCCGTCGTCGACGATCTTCGGCCCGTTTGACCCGTTCAACCAATAAGTGCCAATATTGAGATTGTTCTATTTATTCGAACGCTCGCCATGTCGACCAGCAGCCTGACCGAAAGCCGGATCGCGTACTTCTTCGAGGCGGTGCGCTGCGGCACGATCCGCGCGGCGGCCGACTGGCTCGATGTCGCGCCGTCCGCGGTGAGCCGCCAGATCGCGCTGCTCGAAGCGGAACTCGACGCCCCGCTGATCGAACGCCACGCGCGCGGCGTCACACCGACCGAAGCGGGCCGGTTCGTGATCCAGTACTACCGCGAGCAGCGCGCGCATCGCGACGATCTGCTGTCGCGGCTGCAGGATCTGCGCGGGCTGCGCACCGGGCACGTGCGCGTCGTGCTCGGCGAAGGCTTCGTGTCGGACCTGCTGTCCGGGCCGATGCAGCAGTTCTGCACGCAGTACCCGAAGATTCGCGTCAATCTCGATCTCGGCAGTACCAACGACGTGATGACGAAAATCGCGGAGGACGACGGCGAAATCGGCCTCGTCTACAACCCGCCGCGAGAGCCGCGCATCGTCTCGCGCGCCGCGCACCGGCAGCCGATGATGGCGATCGTCGGCGCCCGGATGGCGCGCACGATCCGGCGCAAGAGCCTGACCGTGCAGGAGCTCGCGTCGTATCCGCTCGCCGCGACGCATCCGTCGTACGGCACGCGGCAAATGCTGCAGGCCGTCGAATTCGCGGAAAAGATCAGCCTCGAACCGGCGATCACGACGAACTCGATCAACATCATGAAGCAGTTCGCGCGCTCGGAACTCGGGATCGTCGTCCTGCCCGCGTTCGCCGTCGCCAGCGAGCTGAAAGCCGGCGAACTGAAGGCGATTCCGATCGAACACCCGATTCTGCAGAACGCCGAAGCGCATCTCGTCACGCGCGTCGGCCGCACGCTGTCGGTCGCCTCGAACCGCATGCTGCAGATGATGTCGTCGCAGATGAGCGCGTTTCGCTAGCGCGCAGGCGTCGATGCCGCGCTCGCGCGCGGTGGGCGAAAAAACGCATAATGCGTTGCGATCCGCAGCGACTGTTGTGCAACGCATTGCACCGGATGCACGCGACATCGCCGCGCGCCCGACGCGATTCCGATCAACCGCCACCGAAAAGACGTCACGATGCGTATCCCTCCGCTGAAATCCATCATCGCGTTCGAGAGCGTCGCGCGCACCAAAAGCGTGAACCGCGCGGCGGAGGAACTCGGGCTGACCGCGTCGGCCGTCAGCCATCAGTTGAGCAATCTCGAAGCGCTGATCGGCCGGCCGCTGTTTCAGCGCTCGGGCCGCGGCCTCGTGCTGACGCCGACCGGCGAACGCTATCTGGCCGACGTGACGGGCTCGCTCGCCGACCTGAGCCGCGCGACCGAACGCGCGTCGAGCCGCACCGACGTCGACATCCTGCGCGTGCATTCGAGCCCGAGCTTCGGGCTCATGTGGCTGCTGCCGCGGCTGTCGTCGTTTCAGGAGGCCAACGGCGATCTGCAGCTCAATCTCGCCTGCTCCTATGAAAACGTGTCGTTCTCGAACGGCTACTACGACATCGATATCCGGCACGGCTACGGCAACTGGGACAACCTCGAAGTGAAGACCGTGCGCGGCGAATACATCGCGCCGCTCGCGTCGCCCGCCTATCTGGAGCGGCATCCGGTCCGCACGCCCGAGGATCTGCTCGCGCATCGTCTGATCTATTCGGAGACGCCGCTCGTGCAGTGGAAGCAATGGTTCGGCCGAACCGGCGTGTCGGCCAAGCAGAAGACCTTCGACTTCTCGTTCGACCGCTCGTACATGTCGATCGAGACAGCCGCGCTCGGCCTCGGCATCGCGCTCGAAAGCCTCACGCTGGCGTCGGTGAAGATCCGCGACGGGCTGCTCGTGCCCGTTTTCGACCACAGCTATGCCGTCGAGGTCGGCGCGCATCATCTGGTTTACCCGAGCCAGAATGCGGCGCTGCCGCGCATCCAGCGCTTCCTCGCATGGATCGAACGGGAGGCGGCCGCCTCCACCTGAATTTTTCTCAGCAATGGTTGAGCGTTTCCGCGTTGATGGTGCCGCGTCGTCCCCCGACACTACAGGCACTCATCGATACCCAGGAGACAAACGATGTTGCTCGAGAACCGGATCATCATCGTGACGGGCGCGGCCTCGCCGCGCGGCATCGGCAAGGCCACCGCGCAGGCGCTCGCCGCCCAGGGCGCGCGCATCGCGATCCTCGATTTGCGCGAGGAAGACGCGCGCGCGGCCGCCGCCGATCTCGGCAGCGGCCATCTCGGGCTCGCCTGCGACGTGACCGACAAGGCCGCATGCGTCGCCGCGGCCCGCGCGACGCTCGAACGCTACGGCCGCATCGACGGCCTCGTCAACAACGCCGGCATCACGCAGCCGGTGCGCACGCTCGACATCGGCGCGAAGGACTTCGACGCGATCGTCGACGTGAACCTGCGCGGCACGCTCTACATGTCGCAGGCCGTGATTCCCGCGATGAAGGAACAGCAAGGCGGCAGCATCGTCTGCATGTCGTCGGTGTCCGCGCAGCGCGGCGGCGGCATCTTCGGCGGCCCGCACTACAGCGCCGCGAAGGCCGGCGTACTCGGCCTCGCGAAGGCGATGGCACGCGAATTCGGCCCTGACCGCATCCGCGTCAACGCGATCGCGCCCGGCCTGATCCAGACCGACATCACCGGCGACAAGCTGACGCCCGACATGCGCGCCGACATCGTCAAGGGCATCCCGCTCGGGCGGCTCGGCGACGCCGCCGACGTCGCGAATGCATGCCTGTTCCTCGTCAGCGACCTCTCGACCTATCTGACCGGCATCACGCTCGACGTAAACGGCGGCATGCTGATTCACTGAGCGCGTCCGACGACCGTTCCCAAAACGCCCGGACACGACCGGGCGACATGGCAGGAGACACGACGATGAAATCCCGATACAGTGCGCCGCCGCTCGCCGGCGACGCGATTCCGCTCACCGATCCGCCGACCTTCGAGGCGCGCACGTATGCGAAAGTCAGCCGCCGGCTGATTCCGTTCCTGATGCTCTGCTATCTCGGCGCGTACCTCGATCGCGTCAACGTCGGCTTCGCGAAGCTGCAGATGCTCAACGATCTGCGCTTCAGCGAAACCGTGTACGGGATGGGCGCCGGCATCTTCTTTCTCGGCTACTTCCTGTTCGAGGTGCCGAGCAATCTGATCCTGCACCGCGTCGGCGCGCGGCGGTGGCTCGCGCGGATCATGCTCACGTGGGCCGTCATTTCGGCGAGCTTCGTGTTCGTGAAGTCGCCCGCCGCGTTCTACGTGCTGCGGTTTCTGCTCGGCGTGGCCGAAGCCGGCTTCGCGCCCGGCGTGATCCTTTACCTGACCTACTGGTATCCGTCCGCGCGTCGCGCCAAGGCGCTGTCGCTGTTCTTCATGGCGATTCCGCTCGCGGGCATCGTCGGCGGGCCGCTATCCGGCGCGATCATGCACACGCTGCACGGCGCGATGTCGATGGCCGGCTGGAAATGGCTGTTCCTGCTCGAAGCCTTGCCGTCGCTCGTGCTCGGCGTCGCGATCCTCCGCTATCTCGACGACGGCATCGCGCAGGCCAAGTGGCTCTCCGATCCGGAGAAGGCGCTGCTCGCGCGCAACGTCGCCGGCGACGAGGCGCACAAGACGGCGCATCTGTCGATCCGCGCATTCGTCGGCGATCGCCGGCTGTGGCTGATGGCCGCGATCTACTTCTGCGTCGTGCTCGGTCAGTACGGGCTCACGTTCTGGCTGCCGACGATCATCCGCAAGGCGGGCGTGTCGGACCCACTCTGGGTCGGCGTGTTCACCGCGATTCCGTATCTGTGCGCCCTCGTCGCGCTGCCGCTGATCGGCATGAGCGCCGACCGACGCCGCGAACGTCGGCTGCATCTCGCGGTGCCGATGCTCGTCGCCGCCGCGGGCTTTGCCGCGCTGCCCGCACTCGGCAGCGTCACCGCTTCGATCGTCTGCCTGAGCATCGCGGCAGCCGGGATTCTGGCGTCGTCGTCGCAGTTCTGGTCGCTGCCGACCGCGCTGCTCGGCGGCGTATCGGCCGCCGCGGGCATCGCCGCCGTGAACTGCTTCGCGAATCTCGCGGGCTTCTTCTCGCCCGCGATCGTCGGCTGGCTCAACGATCTGACCGGCAAGTCGACCGCCGGGCTGATCTTCATCTCGGCCGCGGTCACGCTGGGCGCCGCGCTCGTATTCGCCGTGCCGGCCCGGTCCGTGAACCGCTGATGCGCCGGCACTCTTTCGACCTCACAGGAGCAACAGATGGATAGCGAAGTCATTACCGAAGACGTCGCGCTCGCCGAGCGCGCGTACCGGATCAGGAGAAACGCGCTGCGGATGGGCGAAGTGCAGGGTCAGGGCTATATCGGCCAGGCGCTCGACATCGCCGACGTGCTCGCCGTCGCATACTTCGGCGCGATGCGCTACCGCCCGCAGGACCCGGACTGGGAAGCGCGCGACCGCTTTCTGCTGTCGAACGGGCATTACGCGATCGCGCTCTACGCGGCGCTGTTCGAAGCGGGCGTGCTGCCCGCCGACGAGCTCGAGACGTACGGCAGCGACGACAGCCGCCTGCCGATGTCCGGGATGGCGAGCTACACGCCCGGGATGGAGATGTCGGGCGGCTCGCTCGGGCAGGGACTGACGATCGCCGTCGGCCGCTGTCTCGGCCTCAAACGCAAGGGATCGGACGCCTTCGTGTACACGCTGTTCTCCGACGGCGAGCTCGACGAGGGCGCGATCTGGGAAGGACTGATGTCGGCCGCGCACTGGCGGCTCGACAACCTGATCGCAATCGTCGACGTGAACAATCAGCAGGCCGACGGCCCGTCGACGCAGATCATGGCGTTCGAGCCGCTCGTCGACAAGCTCGAAGCGTTCGGCTGGTACGTGCAGCGCGTGAACGGCAACGACATCGACGCGGTCAAGCATGCGTTCGACAACGCACGCCGCCACGATCGGCCGCAGCCGCGCATCGTCGTCTGCGATACGAAGATGGGGTGCGGCGTGCCGTTCCTCGAACAACGCGAGAAAAACCATTTCATCCGCGTCGACGCGCACGAGTGGCAGCTCGCGCTCGACGCACTCGAAGCCGGGAGACAAGCATGAGTACCGCCGCCCAGAAGCCGCGTCTGAAAACCTCCGCGATGATCGCGTCGATCGCGGCCGAAGGACAGCGGACGCGCGCCGCACCGTTCGGTCATGCGCTCGTCGAGCTCGCGCGCACGAAGCCGGACGTGATCGGCATGACGGCGGATCTCGGCAAGTACACGGACCTGCACGTATTCGCGAAGGCGTTTCCCGAGCGCTACTACCAGATGGGGATGGCCGAGCAGCTGCTGATGGGGGCCGCGGCCGGCTTCGCGCACGAGGGTGCGCAGCCGTTCGTGACGACCTATGCGGTGTTCGCGACGCGCCGCGCGTACGACTTCATCCATCAGACGATCGCCGAGGACAATCTCGACGTGAAGATCGTCGCCGCGCTGCCGGGACTGACGACGGGCTACGGCCCGAGCCACCAGGCGGCGGAAGATCTCGCGCTGATGCGCGCGATGCCGAACATGACCGTGATCGATCCGTGCGACGCGCTCGACATCGAGCAGATGGTGCCCGCGATCGCGGCGCACGATGGCCCGGTGTATGCGCGGCTGCTACGCGGCAACGTGCCGCTCGTGCTCGACGAATACGACTACACGTTCGAGCTCGGCAAGGCGAAACGGCTGCGCGACGGCAACGACGTACTGCTGATCTCGTCCGGCATCATGACGATGCGCGCGCTCGAAGTGGCGAACGCGCTGGAGGCCGATCGCATCGGCGTCGCGGTGCTGCATGTGCCGACGATCAAGCCGCTCGATACCGCGACGATCGTGCGCGAAGCGAAGCGCACGGGCCGCATGGTCGTCGTCGCGGAAAACCACACGGTAATCGGCGGGCTCGGCGAAGCGGTCGCGCGCACGCTGCTTGCCGAAGGCGTCGCGCCGACGTTCCGGCAGATCGCGCTGCCCGATGCGTTCCTCGACGCGGGCGCGCTGCCGACGCTGCACGATCGCTACGGCATTTCGACCGCCACGATGGTCGCGTCGATCAAGCGCTGGCTCGGCTGATCGCGCAGCGGGTCGCGGTTGCGGCGCCGGGCGGCCGTCCGCCTGCGCCGCAGCGCGCACCCGACGCGCGGCTTACTCGTGGGGGAACGGGGCGCGGCCGGTTTGCTCCGAGGATCGTCCCCGTATCATGTCGGCACTGTCACCGATTCCCCTGCCCGCCATGCGCATCACGCCCCTGCCGCCCCTGCAATGTCTCGTCGCGTTCGAAGCCGCCGTGCGGCACGCGAGCTTCACGCGCGCGGCCGCCGAACTGCACCTGACCCAAAGCGCGATCAGCCGTCAGATCCAGCAGCTCGAGGAATTCCTCGGCCGCTCGCTGTTCGTCCGCGAACACCGTTCGCTGCGGCTGACGATCGCCGGCGAGCAATACGCGGCGCAGGTGCATCACCTGCTCACGCAATGCGCGGAAGCGACGCACGACGTGATGAAGCCGTACGGCGACCTCGGGCTGACGATCGCCTGCTCGTCCGGTGTGGCGCTGCTGTGGCTCACGCCGCGGCTACCCGACTTTCGCGCCGCGTATCCGAACATCAAGCTGCGGCTGATCGTGCGCGACGGGCTCGCGTCGATGTCGCCGGCGGAGTTCGATGTGGGCGTCTACTACGTACGTCAGCAGGCGCCCGCCGAATACACCGCGCGCCGCCTGTTCGACGAGGAAGTGTTTCCCGTCTGCGCACCGCGCTATCTGGCCGGACGCACGCTCGACGCGGCCGATCTCGCGAACGAAACGCTGCTGCGCCTCGAGGACGGTCAGCGTCAGTGGATGTCGTGGTCCGAATGGTTCGATCAGAACGACATCGACCGGCCGAAGGCGCAGCCGCAAGACATCACGATCAACTCGTATCCGCAGATCGTGCAGATGACGATACTCGGTCAGGGCGTGTCGCTCGGCTGGCGCTACATGATCGACGCCTGCATCGAGGCCGGGCTGCTCGTGCGCGTCACCGACGCATCGGCGAGCCACGGCGGCGGCTATTACGTGATCTCGCCGAACGACCGCGCGCAGAACCAGGCCGCGCGCCTGTTCTCGCGCTGGCTGTTCGAACAGGCGGAGCGGCAAATCGCGGCCTGAGCCGGCATGAGCGCGATGCATGCGTCCAGCGCATGCGTGCATGCGAATCTTTCGTTTCAGAAAAAAATCGCGCTGTCCTTAGCATGAGGTTCACGCGGGGCGCCCGTCCCGTCTTCTGACTGAGGAAGAGACCATGCAAGGAACGCTTTCCCCGCGCGCCGCGCCGTCCGTCGACGCGGCCGTGCAGCAGCGCCGCCGCGCCATCATCGCGACCGTGATCGGCAACGGTCTCGAATGGTTCGACTTCACCGTCTACAGCTTCTTCGCGGTGATCATCGCGAAGCTGTTCTTTCCGACCGGCAATGAACTGACATCCGTGCTGCTGACCGTCGCGACATTCGGCGTCGGGTTCTTCATGCGGCCGGTCGGCGGCATCGTGCTGGGCATCTACGCTGACAAGGTCGGGCGCAAGGCCGCGCTGTCGCTCACCATCCTGCTGATGGCGGTCGGCACCGCGCTGATCGGGCTCGCGCCGACCTACGAACAGGCCGGCATCGCCGCGCCGATGCTGATCGTCGTCGCGCGCCTGCTGCAGGGGTTTTCCGCCGGCGGCGAAATGGGCGGCGCGACCGCATTCCTCACCGAATACGCGCCGCCGGAAAAGCGCGCGTATTACTCGAGCTGGATCCAGTCGAGTATCGGCTTCGCCGTCTTGCTCGGCGCGGCGACAGGCACGTTCGTGACCACGTCGCTCGATACGCAGGCGCTCCATAGCTGGGGCTGGCGGCTGCCGTTCCTCCTCGGGATCGTCGTCGGGCCGGTCGGGTATTTCATCCGCAGTCATCTCGACGAGACGCCTGCCTTCAGCGCCGTCGAGGCGCAGGCAAAGGAGAGTTCGCCGCTGAAGGCAGTGCTGTCGACCTATCCGCGCGAGACGCTCGCGAGTTTTGCGATGGTCATCCTGTGGACCGTCTGTACGTATGTGCTGCTGTTCTATATGCCGACCTATTCGGTGCGCACGCTGCATCTGCCGCAGTCGACGGGGTTTGCGGCCGGGATGGTCGGCGGCTCGATGATCATGTGCTGCTCGCCGCTCGTCGGCAGGCTCGCCGATCTGTGGGGGCGCCGCGTGTTTCTCTCCGGTGCGGCGCTCGCCATCCTCGCGCTCGCGTGGCCGATGTTCGCGTGGATCAATCATGCGCCGGGGTTCGTCTCGTTGATCGCGTTTCAGGCCGTGTTCGGTTTGCTGATCGCCGCTTATACGGGGCCGATTCTTGCTGCGTTCGCCGAGCTGTTTCCGACCAAGGTGCTGTCGACCGGCCTGTCCGTTGCGTACAACTTCGCGGTGACGATCTTCGGCGGCTTCGCGCCGTTTCTGATGACCTGGCTGATCGCCCGCACGGGCAGCAACATGGCGCCCGCCCTCTACGTGATCGCCGCGGCCGCGATCAGCTTCATCGGGACGCGCTTCGTGAAGGACACGAAGCGAACCGCTTTCGTCAACCGATAAGGATCTTTCTCCATGACCATTACCGTGCTTCAGGGCGGCAACGTGCTCGACCTCGAACGAGGCGTGTTGCTCGAACATCATCATGTCGTGATCGAAGGCGAACGAATCGTCGAAGTGACCGATCGGGCGGTCGACTTTCCGAATGCGCAGGTGATCGATGCGCGCGGCAGGACCGTCATGCCGGGATTCATCGATTGCCACGTGCACGTGCTGGCTTCGAATGCGAATCTCGGTGCGAATGCGACGCAGCCGAATATTCTCGCAGCGATTCGATCGTTGCCGATTCTCGACGCGATGTTGTCGCGCGGGTTTACCAGTGTGCGCGATGCCGGGGGCGCGGACTGGGGATTGATGCAGGCGGTCGACACCGGTCTGGTGTCGGGACCGAGGATTTTTCCGTCGGGGAAGGCGTTGTCGCAGACGGGCGGGCACGGGGATTTTCGGCCTCGCGGAGATTTGCTGGAGCCCTGTTCCTGCTGCTTTCGAACCGGGGCGATTGCACGCGTCGTGGACGGCGTCGAAGGTGTGCGGCTCGCCGTGCGCGAAGAGATCCAGAAAGGCGCGACACAGATCAAGATCATGGCTTCCGGCGGCGTTGCGTCGCCGACCGATCCGATCGCCAACACGCAATATTCCGAGGACGAGATTCGCGCCATCGTCGACGAAGCCGAGGCCGCGAATACTTACGTGATGGCGCATGCGTACACGGGACGCGCGATTGCCCGCGCCGTGCGATGCGGCGTGCGGACGATCGAGCACGGGAATCTCGTCGACGAGGCGGCCGCGCAGCTCATGCACGAGCACGGCGCGTTCGTGGTGCCGACGCTCGTGACTTATGACGCGCTTGCCAAACATGGCGCGGCGTTCGGGCTGCCGGCCGACTCCGTTGCGAAGGTGGCGTCCGTGCAGCAGAAAGGACGCGAGTCGCTCGAAATCTATGCGAAGGCCGGCGTGAAAATGGGGTTCGGCTCGGACCTGCTCGGCGAAATGCACGCGTTTCAGTCGGGCGAGTTTCGGATTCGGGCGGAAGTGCTCGGGAATCTTGAAGCGCTCAGGTCGGCAACGACCGTGGCAGCGGAGATCGTCAATATGGTGGGACAACTCGGCGTCGTGGCCGCCGGTGCCATGGCCGACCTCGTCGTACTCGACGGCAATCCGCTCGCCGATATCGGCGTCGTGGCGGGCGAAGGCGAGCATATCGCCTGCGTGCTTCAGCGCGGGAAGCTCGTGAAGGCGCGCGACGGCAGCCGTTAATGCGTCGTTCGCGGCAGCATTCGGTCGTTCGAGCCACCTGAACCGCACACGCACGCGACATCCCTCGCCGCGCTTACGGTCGCTTCCCGCGTCGTCGCGTCCCTTCAATACAACTCATGACGTGCCGCCATCTCATGCGCGGCCCACATGCATCGATCGAAGGGATTCAGATGACGCTCGCCCAGTTGCAGGCTCTCGCCGCCGTAGTCGAACTCGGCTCGCTGACGGCGGCCGCCGACCGGCTCAACCGCAGTCGATCCGCGATCGGCCATGCGCATCGCGCTGGAACCGCGCAGCCAGGAATACGCCCGCTTTCATACGCCATGATGTAAAACGGCCGCCGTGATGCCACGGCGGCCGCTCTCCGGAAGCGCGCGACGTCGGGCCGTCGCGCGCCGCTCATTCCTCCACCTTGAACGCCGAAACCAGCGTCGTCAGCTCCGCCGCCTGCTGCCGCAGGCTTTCGGCCGCCGCGGCGCTTTCCTCGACCAGCGCCGCGTTCTGCTGCGTCATCTGATCGAGCGACTGCACCGCGTCGCCGATCTGATCGATGCCCGCGCTCTGCTCGAGGCTCGCCTCCGCGATCTCGCTCATCATCGCGCTCACGCCCTGCACTTGCGCGACGACATCGCTCATCACGCGGCCCGCTTCGGTCACGAGCTTCGATCCGACGTCGACCGTGCCCGCGCTGTGCTCGATCAGCGCCTTGATTTCCTTCGCGGCCTGCGCGCTGCGCTGTGCAAGGTTGCGCACCTCCGACGCGACGACCGCGAAGCCGCGCCCCTGCTCGCCTGCGCGCGCCGCCTCGACGGCCGCGTTGAGCGCGAGAATGTTGGTCTGGAACGAGATGCTGTCGATCATCACGATGATCTCGGAGATCCGCTGCGACGCATCGCTGATCTGCTGCATCGTGCTGACCACTTCGCCGACGACCTGTCCGCCGCGCGCCGCCGTCTCCGACGCGCCGTTGATCATCTTCGCGGCGGTCGTCGCCGTCTCCGTGTTGTTGCGCACGACGGCCGTGATCTCTTCCATCGACGACGCCGTACGTTCGAGATTGCTCGACTGTCCTTCGGTCCGTTCGCTGAGATCGGCGTTGCCGGACGCGATCTGCGCGGAGCCCGTCGCGATCGACGCCGATGCCGCGCGAATTCTGTGCACGAGCGTCGACAGCGACGACACGAAGCGGTTGAACGCATCCGACAGCTGTCCGATCTCGTCGGCGCTCTCGACCGTCATCCGGCGCGTGAGGTCGCCCTGGCCGCTCGCGATTTCCGACAGCAGCGTCGCCGCACGACGAATCGGGGCCGCGATCGCGCGGCCGACGAACCAGATCACGACGAGCGCGACGCCGAGCCCGACGACGGCCGCGACGAGCGCCGCACTGTGGATCGCGCGCGTGACGGGCCCGAGCAGTTCCGCCTCCGGCACTTCGACGACCACGTACGCATTCAGCTCGGGCACGAACGACGTCGCGATGAACCGCTCGCCGCCGTCGCCGGCGTAGCTCAGGTACGCATACGGCTTGCCGGCGAGCAGTACCGACGCTGCGTCGTCGGGCAGGCCCGGCGTGTCCTTCATGAAATGCTTGCCGTCGATCAGCGACGTATCGCGATGCATCATGATCGCGCCGTCCGGCCGCACCAGATACGCGAAACCCGTTTCGCCGATCCGGTACGCGGCGATCCCTTTCGCGAGCGCGTCGACGGACAGGCTCATGCACGCGGCGCCGATCGGCGCGCCGTCGAGCTCGATGCGGCTGTTGATGAACATCATGTAGCCGCCGACCGTCACCTCGTGATCCATGTGCACTTCGAACGGCGCACCGGACTGCAGGAAGCGCGTGAGCCACTGATCCTGGTCGGTCACCTTGCGCTGCAGGCCGGCTTCGTTGTAGTAGTTGCCGCTCTTCACCGACACCCATTGCACCGATGCGGCCTTCTGCTCGTCCTTCACGTTGCGCGCGAGCTGAATCCAGTTGCGCGTGCCCGCGTCGGGCTCGCCGTCGGCTTCCCACTGCAGCAGGAACGCATCGCGCGCGAGGATGCGCGACGCCGCGATCGGCCCGGCCAGCTGCCGCTGCACGTCCGCGCGAATGCCGTTGACGGCCGTCGGCAGCTCCTGATGGACGACGCGATCGCGCACGGCATCGCCAATCAGACGGATGCTGAGCCCGCTCGAGATCGCGACGAAAACGAGCAGGCAGCTCGTCATGCTGAGAATCAGCTTGTTCTGAATGGACAGCTTGCGCCAGAAATGCATGAAAAACCCTCGATGAACCGCTCGTATGAGCCAGTTCGGGTTATCGGCATGCGGGCGCCGAACCTCATTGCTGAATTTCGATGTTCGTCATATCGGATCGCTTATGTCGTCGACACGCCGGTGCCGTCCACGATTGCTGACGATTCAAGTCTGATTCCCCTGCTGCGCTGATTGTTGTCGGCCGCACGTCGCGTGTTCAGACACGTCGATCGTCAGTCGTCCCCGTGGCCCCGTTTACGTCATCGGCGCGCGCGTTCTTTAGCGGAATTGCGCGCGATTCGGCGAGATCTCGACATCAAACGTTTGCCCGGCCGGCAGCGTGCAACGTGCGGCGCGACGTTGAAAGCCCGGTGTCGGTTGCGGCAGGGAGAGCGCGCGCCGTCACGCGACTGCGCGCTTCGTGCGCGACGGCCCGGTGTGCACGGGGCCGTGCGTCGTCAATGCACCCAGCGGCACATCCGATGATGGTGGTGGTGATCGAAATGACACACGCGGTGCGCGTGAGCTTCGGCAAGTGCCGGCGCGAGCACGGCACAGGCGACTGCGGCGGCGGTGAGGATCTTCGCGATGCGTTTCATGGTCGTCTCCCGATCGAGTCAGCCGGGCGATCCGGCTGCTATCCGGTTTAACGCGGCAAGTGGGCAGTCGGTGCACCGCCGCCGCCCGCGATCGACACTATGCGACGGCGGGCGACACAAGCTTTCGCCGCGCTTACTTGAGACGTCCCGACAGGAATTGCCCGAGCCGTTCGCTTTTCGGGTTGACGAGAATCTGCTGCGGATCGCCCTGTTCCTCGATCTTGCCCTGATGCAGGAAGATCACGTGATTCGACACGTTGCGCGCGAAGCCCATCTCGTGCGTAACGACGACCATCGTGCGGCCTTCTTCGGCGAGCGCCTGCATCACCTTCAGCACTTCGCCGACGA